>JANOQB010000086.1:0-9022 GCA_031422215.1 Cytophagales bacterium
AGAATTCAGAATATAGAAGCTAAGCCCGTTTGCGCGTTTCGGTGTGACATAAACCTTTTTGAAATGCTTTTTGGGGTCTTGGTAATCTTAGTCTTGGCATTGATAATGATTGGCACACAAACATTGAAAGTAGCGTGGGCCAATCCTGCTGAAGTGTTGAAGAATGAGTAGCCTTTGAGGACGACTAAACAACTTCTTCCGTTATCACCACTTTCTCCATCACATCGCCCTGGCGGATAACATCAATGATATCCAAACCTTCATACACTTTTCCGAACACGGTATGGTTGCGGTCTAAGTGCTGTGTGGATTGGCGTGTGTGGCAGATAAAAAATTGCGAGCCTCCTGTATTGCGGCCAGCGTGGGCCATCGAAAGCACACCTCGGTCGTGGTATTGGTTTTTGCCCGTGAGTTCGCAGTTGATTTGATAGCCGGGGCCACTGTTGCCTATGCCATTGGGGCAGCCACCCTGTATCATGAAGTTGGGGATCACCCGATGGAAGATAAGCCCATCATAAAAACCTTTTTCGGCCAACGTGATAAAATTCTTAACGGTATTGGGAGCATCTTCTTCAAAGAACTTGATTTTCATTACACCTTTCTTGGTATGGATTTCGGCAATTTTCATTTTTATGATTTTAAAATTCGCCTGCAAGATAACAGGAAATTGAAATGATGATTGTGCAAAATACTTTAAATGCTTAATTTCCTTGATGGATTTTTCAATTTCACCGCACGTTATCCGGGTAAATCAAACCGATACACTTTCAGCCGAGAGTTGCACACCGGCTTCCGCAAAGGCTGTATTTGTTTTTGCTCACGGTGCGGGGGCTGGCATGAACCATTCTTTCATGAAAGAGCTGTCCAGCGAACTTTCCAAGCACAAGATTGCCACCCTCCGGTATAATTTTTTATACTTGGAGCAGAAAAGGAAACGTCCTGATTTTCCTTCAGTTGCACATAAAGCGGTGGAGGCTGCTATCCATACCGCCAAAGAAATATTTCCAAACATTCCGTTGCTGGCCGGTGGCAAATCATTTGGTGGCCGCATGACTTCACAATTTTTAGCTTCGAACCCGATTGCCTTAGTAAAAGGTGTTGTTTTTGTTGGGTTTCCACTGCACCCTGCCGGCAAGCCTTCTGTTGATCGTGCCGAACATTTGAAAAATATTAAGCAGCCCATGCTCTTTTTGCAAGGAACAAAAGACACGTTGGCGGAATGGCCGTTGATCGAAAAAGTATGTGCCGAACTCCCTCCCTCCATACTGATTAAATTGGAAGGGGCCGATCACAGTTTTAAAGTGTCAAAACAAAATTTGGTTCCTGTGCTGGCCTCGCACATCAGCCACTGGGCCGATACGCTGCTACGATAGGTAAGTTATAAATCACTTTTGCAACACTATCTGATAGGCATCTATATAGTGTTTGATCAGGTTTTCCCAATCAAAAGCATACGAATAATTTTCTACTTTATTTCTCTGGATGATGCGGCTCCTGCGGTCTTGCTGCAGAAACTTATAAAGAAAGGAAGCGAGCTGCCGCGCACTCCAGTCGAAGGTGCGCTTGCCCCTGTCCACCACAAACATTCCACCCGATTCGTGGTCGGGCATATTGCGCATAAGGTAATCGCCAAACCCGCTCAGGTCGCTGGTCACTGCCGATACACCGTTGGCCATGCACTCAAGCGGGGTGTAGCCCCACGGTTCGTAATAGCTTGGAAAAATTCCTAGGTGGCAACCGCGAACAAACTGGGCATAATCCATACCAAAGAGAGGACTGGTGGAATTTATAAAATCAGGATGATAGACAATCTTTACTTTGTCTTCTTCACGGTTCAGCAAATCTCTGCGCACCAGGAACTGAAGTATTTCATCTTTCTCTTCGTCCACTAATTTGTGCGTTACCGGAAGCGGCAGTTTGTTGCTTTTCCAAGATTGAATCGTTCTGCGATAGCGAAGTTTCCAGTATTCATCCACAAAATCATTTAGCTCTGGCAGGCGGTTATCTTTGCGGATGGTGCTTTCAAAAAACAAACGCTTGCCCATCTGCTTCTGTATGGCTTCGCAGGTTTGACGTATTTCTTCCATTACGGCACGCGACTGCAACACCTCGGGCTTGATGCTGTAAAACTCACGCTTGGTAACAAAAAACACAACCACCGTAAGCTCTGATTTTGCCAATTTAAGTTGGTGGTTAAGGTGTACCAGTGCTTCAAGGGTAAGATCGAAGCCTTTGTTTTTGTATTCATATCGGCCCGAAGTGAAAAAATAAAGTGTCTTGTTCAAATCAAATGAATAAGAACTAAAGAAATGCCCCATCACAAACTCATGTATTTGTTCCTTGTACAGCGAATGCAGGTTCTGAAATTCGTGCAGCGCTTCAAACCGTTGTATGTTCAGCCCGTTGGGCAACACCACATCGGGGGTCCTTTTTAAAAGATGCTTGCATTCACGCGCTGTTACATCGCTCACAGTGGTCATCACATCGCAGCTTTGCGCGCAGCCATACTCGATGGCCACTTCGGTTTCCACACCAAATTTTTTGGCTTCATCTTCCCGGTTAAAAAATGGAAGGTGTGCATAAAACAACGGTGAGTTGATGGCAAGGTGCCTGCCTAATTGCGTGGCGTGTGTGGTGAAAACAGTTTTCACTGGCATCTTTTCGTGCTTGATGTCTAAGATTGGCAAGCCGGCCATCCATTCATGAAAATGGGCGATCAATGTTTGGTCGCTCCCGGCCAGCCGCACCAGTTCGTCAATGAAAAGTTTGGTCAAGTAAGCGAACCCCACCACCTGGTTTATCAACGGATTGTCGTAGATGCGGATGTTGTGGTTTTTCCAAAGCAGATATTTGATCACGCTCATCGCCTTTTCTTCAATCGCGTTGGGGTTCAGCAATACCACGCGCGGCTTTCCGGTAATCAGCCATTCGGCATACACCACATCATATCCTTTTTTCCGAAGGCTGTCTGCTGCCAATCCAAAAATATCGGCTGCATCTTCTAGGGGCTCCAGCTCGGCTTGTATTTGTTTGTTTACATAAGGCCCCACCATGCAAAACCGCCCACTCCAGGTTTCCATCATGGCGGGTGTTTTCGAGCGGATCACCGTATAGATCCCTCCCACCTGATTGCATACCTCCCAAGCTACTTCAATGAGAAAAGTGTTTTGTGAAATAGATGTTGATGCTAATGATCGTTTTGGCATGGCTTAGGTCAAAGTGACGGAAAGGTCTTTAATTAAGATCAATTTAATGACAATATTTCTTAAAAGCACAATTCTTGTTGGGTGGATTCTAATTTGTGATGAGGGACTCACAAGATATTGAAATATGAGCTTCGACAAATTCACGATAAAATCGCAGGAAGCCCTGCAAAAATCCGCAGAGATTGCCACCGCAAAACAGCAGCAGGCCATTGAGCCAGGTCACGTACTTAAAGCAATTTTGGAAACGGATGAAAATGTTTCCAACTACTTGTTCAAAAAACTGAATGTGAATGAAACCATCCTTCTCACCAAGTTGGAAGAGATTGTGGATGGCTATCCGCGCGTGTCGGGCCAGCAAGCGTACCTTTCTTCGGCTTCCAACACGGTGTTGCAAAATGCAGAAAAAGAACTGCGCGAATTTAAAGATGAATATATAGCCGTTGAACACCTGTTGCTCGCCCTGCTTGGCACAAAAGACAAAGTGGCTTCCATCATGAAAGATGCAGGCTTTGAGCGGAGCACGTTGATAAAAGCGATCAAGGAATTGCGTGGTGGTTCAAAAGTTACCGACCCGAATGCCGAGGCCAAATACAAATCGTTAGAACGCTATTCAAAAAACCTGAACGACCTGGCAAAAAAAGGAAAGATTGATCCGGTGATCGGTCGCGATGAAGAAATCCGCAGGGTACTTCAAATACTTTCGCGCAGGACAAAAAACAATCCTATCCTTTTAGGCGAACCCGGTGTGGGCAAAACTGCCATTGTGGAAGGCATGGCGCAGCGAATAGTAGATGGCGATGTGCCCGAAAATCTCAAAACAAAATTGCTGATTTCTTTGGACATGGGTTTGCTGGTGGCCGGAGCTAAATACAAAGGCGAATTTGAAGAAAGGCTCAAAGCGGTTATCAAAGAAGTAACAGACTCGAATGGGGAAATAATTTTGTTTATTGATGAGATCCATACCTTGATCGGTGCGGGCGGTGGGGAAGGTGCCATGGATGCGGCCAACTTATTGAAACCGGCCTTGGCGCGTGGCGAACTTCATGCCATCGGTGCCACCACGTTAAAGGAATATCAAAAATATATTGAAAAAGATAAAGCACTCGAGCGCAGGTTTCAGTCGGTGATGGTGGATGAGCCATCGGTGGAAGACGCTATTTCAATATTGCGTGGCATAAAAGATAAATACGAATTGCACCATGGCGTTCGCATTAAAGACGATGCCGTAATTGCTTCCGTTGAATTATCAAGCCGCTATATCACCGACCGTTTTCTTCCCGACAAGGCCATTGATTTGATGGATGAAGCAGCCGCCAAGTTGCGCTTGGAAATGGATTCGTTGCCCGAAGAACTTGACGAGCTTAACCGCAAAATCATGAAATTGGAAATTGAGCGCGAAGCCATACGCAGGGAAAAAGACAAGGACAAAGAAACCATACTCACTAAGGAAATCTCCGAACTGGCCGAAGGCCGCAATTCGCTAAAGGCAAAATGGGAAAGCGAAAAAGCCATTGTACAAGGTTTGCGAAAGGAAAAAGAAAATGTGGAGGCATTAAAATTTGAAGCCGAGCAGGCAGAGAAAGCCGGTGATTATGGAAAAGTGGCAGAAATCCGTTACGGAAAAATAGTGGAGTCGGAAAAAAAACTGACTGACCTGCAACGGCAGATGAAAGAAATGCAAGGCGAGCACTCGTTGTTGAAAGAAGAAGTGGATAGCGAGGACATTGCCGAAATTGTGGCCAAGTGGACGGGCATACCAGTTTCTAAAATGCTTCAAAGCGAGCGCGAAAAATTATTGACGCTGGAACATGAATTGGGAAAACGGGTGGCCGGGCAAGAGGAAGCCATACAGGCATTAAGCGATGCGGTGCGCAGGAGCCGTGCAGGCCTGCAAGATCCTAAGCGGCCCATTGGTTCGTTCATTTTCATGGGCACAACCGGAGTGGGCAAAACAGAATTGTCAAAAGCCCTTGCCGATTATTTGTTCAATGACGAAAATTCGATGGTGCGCATCGACATGAGCGAGTATCAGGAGCGCCACAGCGTGAGCCGTTTGATCGGTGCACCTCCCGGCTATGTAGGCTACGATGAAGGCGGCCAGCTAACGGAAGCCGTGCGGAGAAAACCGTATTCGGTGGTGCTGTTGGATGAAATTGAAAAAGCACATCCCGATGTGTTCAACATTTTGTTGCAAGTGCTTGACGAGGGCAGGCTTACCGACAATAAAGGACGCACAGCGAATTTCAAAAACACAATTATTATAATGACCACCAATATTGGGTCGCATCTGATACAGGAAAATTTTGAGAAAATAACGGACGCCAACTATTTCGATGTGATAGAAAATACCAAAGAAGATGTACTGGCGTTGTTAAAAAAATCTGTGAGGCCAGAGTTTATAAACCGGATTGATGAAATCATCATGTTCCGGCCACTTACCAGGGCCGATATAAGAAAAGTGGTGGCCATACAATTTAAAATGGTGCAAAAGCGTTTAAGTGATAGTGGAATAAAACTGGATATTTCCGACAAAGCGTTAGACCGGTTGGCGAAAATGGGCTTCGATCCGCAATTTGGGGCAAGGCCGTTGAAACGGGTAATCCAGCGCGAAATATTAAATGAACTTTCGAAACAAATATTATCCGGAAAAGTGAACAAGGACGGGATGATTTTTGTTGATATGAAAAACGAGGTTGAATTTGAGTTTGTAAACCTTGCTGAAACAGAAGTTGTTTAAGTGTTAATCAATAAAGAGTGTGAGGTCCCGGGTTCTCCGGGAAGTGTAGTGAGGTTTGGTTTTTGGGGTTAGGGCGGGCTGGGGAGCCCGCCCTTGTTTTTTGAAGGGCAGGCAGGAGAAAGTTGGACCGCAGCTGATCCAAATTTCATACAATTGCTAAATCATCTCCTTGCTATAACAATTCATTCGCCAAATTCGCCAGCTCCGACCGTTCACCTTTCTCAAGCGTGATGTGCGCATACAAGTCGTGATCTTTTAAACGATCAATCAAGTACGACAAGCCGTTGCTTTGCGAATCCAAGTAGGGCGTGTCTATCTGATAAATATCGCCTGTGAAAATGATCTTGGTGTTTTCCCCGGCACGTGTGATGATCGTCTTCACTTCATGTGGCGTAAGGTTTTGTGCTTCGTCCACAATAAAACAAATGTTCGACAAACTCCTGCCCCGTATGTATGCCAGCGGGGTGATCACTAATTTTTCGTTCGTAACCATTTCGGTGATCTTCGAATACTCCTTGTCCGATTCGCTGTATTGGTTTTGAATAAATTTCAAATTGTCCCACAACGGCTCCATGTATGGGTTCAGTTTCGATTTGATGTCGCCAGGCAAGTATCCAATGTCTTTGTTGCTGAGCGGCACAATGGGGCGGGCGAGATAAATTTGTTTGTATTCCCTTTTCTGTTCGAGGGCAGCAGCCAGCGCAATCAATGTTTTGCCAGTGCCTGCCACACCCTGCATGGATACCAACCGTATTTCGGGTTTCATCAAAGCGTGGATGGCAAAAGTCTGCTCGGCATTTCTGGGTTTTATTCCATACACATTTCTTTTTTCCACTTGCTCCACCATGCCATTGGCCGAATTGTAAAAAGCGAGCACCGATTTTTTTCCGCTCCTTAAAATATAGTAATGGTTTTTATAAGGCTTTGTTTTTTTCAGCACATCTTCGGGCGGGCAATATCCTTTTTCGTACATCAGGTTGATGATGGTGGGGTCCACATCGTCAATCACAGTGCGGCCAGTGTGCAGCGAACTGATGTTTTGTATTTTTCCAGTGTTGTAATCTTCAGCTTGCAGACCCAGGGCTTTTGCCTTCAGCCGCAGGTTTATATCCTTCGACACAAGTATCACCTTTCTTCCCTTCTCTTCTTTCTGCAGCACCAATGCAGAATTTAAAATGCGATGGTCTGCTTTGTCTTCATTAAAAATTTTGTTGGCGTCCACCAAACTGGTGCCCCCGGTGTCCATCACTACTTTAAAATTTCCCTTTCCTTTTCCATTGATGGGATTCCAGTGGTGCAGCATCTGGTCTTTGGCGAGCTTGTCGATGAGGCGGATGAACTCACGGGCTTCAAAATTTTTGGTATCGTTGCCTTTCTTGAAATTGTCAAGTTCTTCCAATACCGTGATGGGTATGCCCACATCGTGCTCGTCAAAGTTTAAAATGCTGTTGTGCTCATAGATGATCACGGAGGTGTCGAGCACGAAAATCTTTTTGTCTTTGTCTTTTTTGGCCATGGTGGTGGGTTAAGCTAAAAAAAAGCGAAGACACGTTTCTTACAGGGTTGAAAAATTCTCTGCAAGTATGAAACGTGTCTTCGCGCCATTCATTCTATTGGCGAAATCTAAGCAAAGGAGTTGAAACATTGCAATGGATTGAGATAATCTTTTTGGTAAACCATATAGAGGTATGGAAAGACTTGGTGCATAATAAATTTCCAGTTCACAAATCGCAACCAACGGTTAGGAAATCAAGCCATTGATTAAAATTATTATGCATCTGAAGTTACAAAACCCTTGCATACAAATCCCCTTTTTCCGAAGCCGTAATTTTCAACACATTGGCCAGCACCAGCAAAATAAGTTTGCGCCTTGCTTTGAAGCGGTTGAGCCCAGATAATTTTTGATAGGTCAACATACTTATCGAGGTATGTGTTTCCAAATGCTGCATCAATTGTTTTTCGGCATCGCCAAACGAAAAGCGAATGTTGCGGTTGTGCTTTGCCCTGCGCACGATTTCTTCCATTTCGGCACTGGCTTTTATGCTCATGTCTTTTTCACGCACAAAGGTTTCTTTCGGGTTTTTATCGAGAGCCAAATAATGTGGGCGCCTGGCACTGGGCGGAACATCAAACCGTACCACATATTTTTTTGCCGAAAGGGCAACAACCGTTTCTTTGTAGAGGAGTGCCGGCTTGCAATATTTCTTTAATGCCTCACCAATTACATGACCTTCCTCTTCGGGATATTTCACTCCGGGAATAGAACCATCATCATCCACGCCAATCAGCAACGTGCCGCCTTCGGTATTGGCAAAGGCAATCAATTCCCTCACAATTTTTTCGGGGTGCGTTGCCTTCCGTTTAAATTCAAGCTGCAGGCCCTCGCCTTCGGCCACTAATATTTTTAACTCGCGAATGTGTAGCGGGTTAGCGTTTGCCGTTTCCGAAAGCTTCATCATCAGTTTCATCCTCTTCGCCAGCCGTTGGTAAATTGAACATACTGCTCAACAGGTCTTTAAACTGAAGGCCTGCCACCAGCGTATGCTTGCTCAGCAAACTATACTCGGCCAAACCGTGAAGGGCAAACTCCATCAGAAATGTTTTTTGATTTGCGGGTGCTGCTTTCTGAAATTCGTTGATCAGATCGGCAAGGCCGGGCACTGTCTTCAATGTTTTTTCGTAATCAGCGTTGGTCATGTCGTGCAGCAAATCAATGGTGTTGCCATCGCCAAACCAGTTGGTGATTTTTTTGTAGGGGCTTTTTTCTTTTTGTTTCCTGAACTTATCAGGGTCGGGAAAATAATTTACAAACTGAGCACGGATGGCTTTGCCCACTAAATTTTGCGCTACAATGCCGGGCCCTTCCTGCTGCCCTTCATACACCAACTCCACCTTGCCGGTGATGGAAGGAACCACTCCGATAAAATCGGATAGCCGGACAGACGTACTTTTATCAGCGTTGATCAGCGATCTCCGTTCTGCCGCAGCGATCAAACTTTCAAAAGCCGAAATGGTGAGCCGTGCCGATACCCCGCTCTTGGCATCCACATATTCACTCTTGCGCGCTTCAAAGGCAATT
>JANOQB010000087.1:0-2964 GCA_031422215.1 Cytophagales bacterium
AAGAGTTTGTTCAACTCATCGTACGATTCCTTCTTGAAGGTGGCTTGGCCGCTATTGAAATAAATATTGCGAAGGACGGACACCACGCCTACTTTTATTTTACGCAATTGAATGGTACGTGTTTCTGTGGCCGCACCTTCCGAGGCACCTTTGAGCGGTAGCGTGATGTTTTCAAAAACATAACCATCCGCTTCTATGTAAAGCAAATAGTCCTTCTTTGTTGTGGCCGAAATATCAAACTCATACTTGCCATTTCCGGCATTGTTGGTCTTCACAAAACTTTTGTCCTTGCCTTCAAGCAACACGGCTGCATCCACAGGTTGCTTGGTCTCCGAATCCACCAACGATATATAAAATTTCCAAGGTTGTATTTCTTTCTTGGTTGGTTCTTTGGCAACGATCGGTTCTGGTTTTTTTACATCTTCGGATGGTGTCACCATGTATATATCAGAATATCCGATGCCATCCTCGCGCACGGATGCGTAGTAAAATCGATTGGCCGTGGACGAGCGTGCAATAAAGATGTCGTTGTCGGGTGTGTTTATAGGGTAGCCCATGTTCTCCGGCTCCGACCATTGGTTATCTGCTTCACTGATCAGCGTGGCTTTAAATAAATCATAGCCACCCATTCCGTTTCTTCCCATCGAGCTAAAGTAAAGTGTCTTTCCATCGATGTCTATAAAGGGGCCTTCATCGTCATACTCTGTGTTTATGCCTTCCCCCAAATTTTTTATTCGAGTCCAAGCTCCATTGCTGTCTTTGGTGCAGGAATAGATATCGGATCCACCAAGCCCACCGGGCCGCTCGCTGGCAAAGTAAAGAGTGTTTTCATCTTTGGTTATCGATGCGGACGACTCGCGAAAGGATGAGTTGACAGAACCGGGCAACGGTTTGGCCTCGCTCCAGGTGCCATCGGGCTGCCGCTCGCTAAATAAAATATCGCCATTGCCTTCTCCATCATTATAGATAAAAAGCGTGTTTCCATTAGGGGAAAGGGTAAGGTTTGAGTTGTTGAATTCGGAGTTTATTGTTGTTCCGATATTTTTGGCGGCCGACCACGTGCTGCCCTCTTTGGTGCTGATGAAAATATCTTCGTAGGGTTTGTTGTCGTCCCACACATCCTGATTGATGTTTCCCTCCCTTCTTCTTGTTGTAAAAATTATTTCGGTTTCATTGGGGTTCACCACGGGGGCGTAGTCCTCAAATTCTGAGTTGATGGCACTGCCAAGATTGACTATCGAAAATGGTTTTTTGTTGGCCACAAGGTCTTTTCCGTTTTTGCATTCATCGAGCCTGCGCTCCACGTCTTTAAGTTCAATTTTATCTTTGCCCGCATAGTTGGGGTTTCTGGTGATCTTATTTTTATAGCGGGTATAAAAATCAATCGCCTTGTCGAACTCCAAGCCATTGTGATAACCGAATCCGATCCAGTACTCCAGATCAAACCGAAAGCCAGGCTTTTGCCTATACACACGGGTGAAATACTTGGTGGCCAGATGCCTGTTAATAGTTTGGATGTAGGCGTTGCCAGCTTCAAAGTTTGCCTGTAGGTTGGTGGTGTCTGTGTCTGCAGCCGTTACGTACAGATCGCGCGCATCGTCCAATGCCTTGGTGCTGGCCAACATCTCTTTGGCCAGTTCATAATATTGTTTGGACTGCGCTTTGTCTTGATCCTGGCCTTGCAAAAAGTGCCACGAAAAAGAAAACATAGCGAATATGAAAATTGCTTTGCGAAATTGGTGCATAGACCGAAGGTTTTGTTTAATGCTAAAAATACCCATTTGCAATAGGCAAGTTAACAAAATATCAATACATCAAATAAGTTATAAAAGATAAATGGCCAACCCATCCTCATCATTCCGTAATTTTATGATTTACTTTTCACCGAAGTTATAACGATCATACATGGACATCACATCCGCAGAGTTTCTAATCAGCAACACAGAAGTAGCCAGGTGCCCCGCTCCCGACAAACCAGAATTTGCTTTCATTGGCCGGTCAAACGTAGGCAAATCGTCTTTGATAAATATGCTCACGAAACGAAAAAGTCTCGCCAAGACATCATCTACTCCAGGCAAGACACAAACCATCAATCATTTTATTATCAACAAGAAATGGTACCTGGTCGATCTTCCGGGATATGGGTACGCAAGTGTGAGCAAGTCTACCAAAGCTGGTTGGAACCAAATGATAACGGCTTACTTTCACGGACGCGAAAACCTGGCGTGCACATTTGTGTTGATCGACTCGCGGCTCGATCCTCAAAAAATTGACATTGACTTTATCAATTGGCTGGGCGGAGCGGGTGTTCCCATTGCCTTGGTGCTCACCAAAATCGATAAGATAAAACAATCCGAACTGGCCAAGTCAAGAAAAAAATTTGAAACCCGCCTGTTAAAGGATTGGGAAGAATTGCCGCCCCTCTTCATTACGTCTGCAGAGAAAAAAACCGGGCGCGACCACATATTGGATTTTATAGAGCAGGCCATCAAGAACCATCAGTAAGAGCATTGCATCGTTTTGTTAGTCGGTAAAGTAGGATTAGTTTTGCGCCTTAATCAATTACATTATGGAATTATCGGAGATAGCATCGATCAGCGGAAAAGGTGGATTATATAAAGTGTTGAAGCCTGGCAAGGCAGGCGTATTGCTTGAGTCGCTCGATGCCACCAAAACCCGGCTTGTGGCAAGCACCACGCAACGCATGTCGGTGCTCAGCGAAATTTCAATTTATACCACCGACAAAGAAGGCACCATCGGTTTGCTCGATGTGTTAAAGAAAATAAAAAAAGATTTTGGTAACGATCTGGGTGTTGATGCTAACTCGGAAGCGAATGAGTTGAAATCATTTTTAAGATCAGTGCTGCCCAATTACGATCAAGATCGCGTATATGTTTCCGATATAAAAAAGTTGGTGAAGTGGTACAGCATTTTGTCGGAACAAGCTCCTGAAATTCTCATTGA
>JANOQB010000088.1:0-3911 GCA_031422215.1 Cytophagales bacterium
GCAAAATGAAGAGACCATACGTAAAGAATTCCGGGCGTTGAAGAAATTATTTAATAGCCTTGGCCTGGCCTACCTACCGGCCCACGTTACCATGAAAGAGCTATCAATGGGCATGAGCGCTGATTATAAAATTGCTGTGCAAGAGGGCAGCACCTTGGTGCGCATAGGCAGCGCTATCTTTGGCGAAAGGAATTACACAACAAACTGATTATGCTCTCACAAAAAAAAACACTTTTGATAGCTTCTGGCTTGGGCTTTCTGGCGGTTGCGCTGGGGGCATTTGGTGCACATGCATTGAAACCGTTGCTTACCGCAAGCGGGCGGACCGATACATTTGAGTTGGCCGTTAGGTACCACTTCTACCATACATTGGCCATGCTGGGTGTTGCAATCCTGATGAACAAATTCAGCATATCCACACTTAAAATCAGTGCGCTGCTTTTCCTTATCGGGATTATCTTGTTTAGCGGCAGCCTCTATGCGCTTTGCCTTTTGGGAAACACAACCTTTGCGATGATCACACCCGTTGGAGGCGTTTTCTTATTGGGCGGGTGGGTAGCAATGTTCGTGGCTATTCTTAAAACCAATAAAACACATTAACGGTCCGGTTGCTTCTTTTCAAGAACATTGGCACTGAACGTAACCTGATTTAGTGTTCCCGCTGAGTTGGAGGTTATGGTTATGACCTTGTTCTGCTTGCCCATTTTTCCGGCACTGTTAAATGCCACGGTAAGTTCGCCTCCTTCGCCCGGTGGTACGGGGTCGCGCGGCCAACCTTTGGGGGTGGTGCAGCCGCAGGAGACTTGCACATTGGTGATCAGCAAAGCCTGGTCGCCCGCATTGGTGAACCTGAACGTGTGCTCAACTTTGTCGCCCTGAAAAATTTCACCAAAATCATAATTGGCTTTCTCCCAGGTTATGATCGCCCCCAATACGGCTTTGGCACCATCCTGAGCGGCTGAGGGGAAGGCACAAACGCCCAAAACCATAAACACAAAAATCTTTTTCATAAATCTGATCCCACCATTAATTATATATTTGAACGCAAACACTTTTATCAACGAAAAAATGTCCGGTTCCGTTTACCAAACTTTTGGAAATAAATTGCGCGTTAGGGTTTGTGGGCTCTGCGTAGAAAACAATCAATTGCTGATGGTGAACCATGCCGGCATTACGGCTGGAGATTTTTGGGCGCCTCCGGGTGGAGGCCTTCAATTTGGGGAAACTGTTGAAGCATGCCTGAAAAGGGAATTTTTGGAGGAAACCGGGTTGGATATTGAAATCCAGGATTTGCTTTTCACCTGCGAGGTAATCCGCCTTCCGCTCCACGCTGTCGAAATGTTCTTTACCACCAAAGTAAAGCATGGAAAACTAATGAGGGGTATTGACCCCGAAATGGAACAAGGGCAAATAATCCAGGACGTGAAATTTGTGCCGTGGGCCAAAATTGACGGCCTAAATCCTGCCTCAAAGCATGGGATTTTCAGTTTTGTGAGCGGATCATCTAAAATACTGGATTTAAGAGGTCATTTTAAGTTATGATTGATTGTTTAAAAAGGTATAAAATATTTATAATTGCAGGCTAAACCAGTAACCAATGAACTTGACCAAAATCCTAACCGGTGTACTCCTCGCAGCCAGCCTCTTTTTGGCCTATAAGCTATATCGAAGTGTGCAAGGAACCATCGAAGAACGTGAGCTGATATCCTCTACGGAAAACGCCATTATAGAAAAGCTGAAACTCATAAGAGAAGCCGAAATCGTTTTCCACAGCGTAAACGGCAGATATACCAAGAATATGGACTCACTCACCGCCTTTATCGAGAACGGTAAGGTTCCGATCATCCAGCGCAGGGAGGTGATCACCCAAAAATCCTATGGCGTGGAAGATGTGCAGGTGATTATTGATACGCTGGGTTTTATTACAGCCAAAGAAAGGATCTTTAAAAAGAACTATGCAGTGAACGCCTCGGACAACGGGATTTTTATGGGCTTCAAAGTGAAAGAGGGTGACGTGGTGATCAAAAACCAAAAAGCGTTCTCCATTAAAGTTGGTGATAAGGTAAACGAGCCACCCTTTCAGGATCAGGGAACGGTAACGAAACTGGAACCAATAAGCACAGGCACCGAATTGAAAAAAGGACAACTCCTTATAACCCTGTCGGAATACATTTTCAACCCAAACACAAATTTGGCCACGTTGGGCGATGTGCCCGGCCAGACTGCATTGAAATTTGAGATTTTTATTGGCAAGGTTGAGAAAGGCAGTTTAATGGTAGATGTAATTGAGGTGAGAGATCCTAAACCTATCAACCCAATTCGCAAGGAAAGCAACGAGGCGAAAAACAGAAAGCCGTTGCATTTTGGATCACGTTTGGATGTATCTACTTCTGGCAATTGGGAATAAAAAAACACCTTGCAATCTACCGCCATTGGCTACAAGCTGATTAAGAAGATCAAAGATGATCGGTTCGATGAAGAAAATATTCATCAACACGATCTGCTGATACAACTAAGCGTTCGCGATTTACAGATTGCCATTGTGGATTGCTCCGATGGCAAGGTATTGTTGTTTGAAGATTATGTGCTGGGCGATTTGAATTCGCATCAGGAACTCCAAAGCCTTTTTCAGACACTGTTCGAATCACACCCCGTATTGCAAGCGGGTTTTTGGAATTCCGTAAAGGTTTCCATTAAGAACAATAAGTTTGTTCAGGTGCCCAACTCATTGTTTGTAGAGGAGGCCGCAGCCGAATACCTGAAGTTCAATGCGCAGGTTGATCAGGAAAAAGAAGTGGTCATTTTTTGCCACAACAGTGCCATCGATGCCATTACTATTTTTGCGGTGCAGAAAGACCTCGTCAACTGGCTTAAGGGTATCTACACCAATACCAAAATCCAACTTGTACACCAATCAAGTTCACTGATTGCGGGCACGCTTCAGTATGCGGGGGAAACTCAAAAAAGCCGGCTCTATATTTATGTCGATCGGTTTAAACTGCACATTATCAATATCGCCAATGGCAAACTCATTTACTATAACCAGTTCGCCATCAAACAATTTTCCGACTATGTAAAATACATTATGCTGGTGATGAAAGGCCTGGGAATGGATCAACAGACGGGTGAAATTGTTCTGTGGGGCTACATCGGAAAAAGCTCTCCCCATTATCAGGAATTTGCAAAATATATACGCAACATAACGTTTGGGGCAAGGCCCACGTCATTAAAGTTTGGATACATTTTCGATGAAGTTGAGCCGCACCACTTCTTCGATCTATTCTCCGTACAATTGCTCAACCACCAGGCTCCATGAAACCGGGCATGATAAAACTTGACAATACCCTTAAAATTATTTTCAGATGAAACGAATCGCGCTGTTTCCAGGCTCCTTCGATCCATTCACCAAAGGGCATGAAGATATTGTTCTGCGCGGCCTCGCTTTGTTTGACGAAATAATTGTGGCCATCGGATACAACAGTGGCAAAACCCAGCGCTACTTTCCCATCGACTTTATGGTGGAGAAGATAAAAGAAACCTTTGTTGATAGACCCTCCATCTCCGTGCAAACTTATTCAGAACTAACGGCCGAGTTTGCCCGCAGGAATAAAGCGAAATTTTTACTGCGCGGATTAAGGAACACCACCGATTTTGAATATGAGAACAGCATATCGCAAGTGAACAAACAATTGAACCAAGAACTGGAATCGGTTTTTTTGATCACTTCCCCACCGTTTGCTTCCATCAGTTCTTCCATCATACGCGAAGTGCACAAATATCAGGGCGATGTTTCGAACATGATACCGTATAAACTGTAGGCGGGAAAAAGTAGGCAGTTGGCAGACAGCAGTAGGCAGTTCTCTTCAACTATAATATAGAATTGAATGTCTTAATGGCGATACTGCCTACTG
>JANOQB010000089.1:0-2179 GCA_031422215.1 Cytophagales bacterium
TCGGATAGCCCCGAAAGAGCAATTGTTTCATTCAAGACTGACAGAGGCACCAGTCACAGGAGGTTTATTGAATTGCTGGATATAATTCAGGGTGCTTACTATGACATTTATGCCGATCAAGCAGGTGTTTCAAATGCTAAATTCCGGGAGGCAGCCTCTGATTTGTCCGTCCGTGAAAACAAGGAAATTTATGAAAAAGGCAGGGAAGGGATACCTCTCAATATATCTATTGCTGACCCTTCTAAAGTAGGCAACTAAAGATTTAACCTTATGGCAAAATTTAAGAAAAAAGCACAAGTGAAGCAGGAGATACCCACCTCTTCCATGCCCGATGTGGTGTTCATATTGCTTTTCTTTTTCATGATAACTACCGAAATGAGGGAAACAACCATTGAGGTAAAGCAGCAGATACCTCGCGCCACGCAGCTAAGAAAGTTGATGAAGAAAGGATTGGTAGCCAACTTGTATATCGGTGAGCCCAATAAGACAGCTCAATATGGTAAAGAGCCTAAAATACAAGCTGACGATGTGTTTATTGATACAAAGGATATTGTCCGCTGGGTCAATGAGAAAAAATCTGACCTGGAAGAGTATGAGCGTGAACAAATTACCATAGCACTCAAGGTGGATAAAGAAGCCAAGCGCGGCCTGATCTCCGATGTGGAAACAGAATTGCGAAAGGCAAATGCCCGAAAGCTTCTCTATAGTACGTTGGAGGATACCAAAGTGAATCAAAATTGATTTTTCTTTAACCCCATAATGATAGCCTTCCAAAAAATTTTGGAAGGCTATTTTTTTTTATGATCGCTGCCTTGCTAAAAGCCCCAAAGACAATAAACGCCTGGTGCATGTACGACTGGGCGAACTCGGTCTATAACTTAGTTATCACTACTACTTTTTTTCCGATCTACTTTGCGGCCATGACAAAATCGGCTTATGGTGAAAATACTGTGCCCCTGTTCGGGCGCACATTTAAAAACACAGCCTTATATGATTACGCATTGGCATTTGCCTATTTGATCATTGCGCTTGCGTTGCCAATCCTTTCGGCCATTGCCGATTCGCGCGGCAACAAGAAAAAATTCATGATGTTTTTTTGCTACCTGGGCGGGCTTGCTTGCATTGGGTTGTTTTGGTTTAAGGGCAATGAGCCAAGTGTTTTGTGGGGTGTTGGTTGTTTTGTGCTTGCAGCCATTGGCTATGTGGGAAGTTTGGTTTTCTATAACTCATACCTGCCCGAAATTGCTGAGCCATCAGACAGAGATTGGGTGAGCGCCCGTGGTTATTCAATGGGTTATTTTGGCAGCGTTATTTTGCAACTGATTGGTTTTGCCCTGGTGCTTTACTTCAGTGCCCGTGGCGATAATTCGTCTGGGCCGCTTTATACTTTTTTGTTGGTGGGCATTTGGTGGATAGGCTTTGCGCAGATCACGTTTTATTATTTGCCCGATGGCCAGCCTGCATCTGAAAAAAAGCCGGGGATTTTTAAATCCGGCTTTGCGGAATTGAAAAAAGTGTGGGATCAGGTTAAACCCCTGAAAGTGCTGAAATGGTTTTTGGTGGCATTTCTTTTTTATAGCATGGGCGTGCAGACTGTAATGTTGGCGGCCACACTCTTTGGCAGCCAACTCCTCGGCCTTCCTGACGAAAAACTTATCCTCACTGTGGTATTGATACAATTGGTGGCCATACCAGGTGCCATGCTCATGTCTATGCTGTCGGGCAAGTTCGGTAACCTTACTGTACTGATGGGGATCGTGTTCTTTTGGATTTTGATTTGCCTTTCAGCTTACTTTATAGGAGGCATAAAAGAAGCAGGAAGCGATGTTGAATTTTATTTTTATGCATTGGCCGTAAGCGTGGGGTTGGTAATGGGAGGTATTCAGGCATTGAGCAGGAGCACCTACAGCAAACTGATGCCCGAAACCAATGACACCGCCTCGTTTTTTAGCTTTTATGACGTAACGGAAAAGATTGCCATCGTCATTGGCATATTCACCTTTGGTTTTATTGATGAAACCTTTGGGATGAAGAATTCCGTGTTGATGCTGATCGTTTTTTTTGTGTTGGGATTTATTGCTCTTGCACGAGCACGTCAGAAGGAAAAGTCGTCAATAGTCTGAACCTTATCACCATCAATATCTCAAATGAAAAGTTGGTCAGGCGACCAACTTCAACA
>JANOQB010000090.1:0-2754 GCA_031422215.1 Cytophagales bacterium
CTCAAAACTTGTCTTTCTGGGGTTCAGAAATTCCTCTCAAAATCCGGTGGGTTTTTTTTATGCTCAAAATAGTATAGGGAATTCTCCGCTCCTTCGAATAAAGGAAAATAGCCCCACCTCTTTGTTAACGATACGAGATCAACACTAAAAAATTTTTCCGCTTAAGGGGGACAAGGGTTTACATCAACCGACTTCACTTTTTTAAGCCGATTCATTCAATCCTGGCTAAATATTGGCAAGCTTCATGTCTCGGTGCATGCGAGTAAGTTTGAAGTACCTTCTTGAGAAAAAATGAGAAATGTTGTCCCAGTGCGGGATCGTATTAAATATAAACCTCGTTTTTTTGATCTTTTTGCATGTTTTATAGTCTGGTACAATAATGACTTAACATGCTCTCAAGAAAAAAAAACAGTTATATGAGCGTACTTACCTTATATCAGACCGGAGTAATAGGATACCTTTTCGCAAGGGGAATAGTAAGCGGTAGCACCTTGGCTTATTTACAATACTACACACGGTATGTGGAGGAACGTGGGCAAGGCAAAAAATATAGGGAGTGCGTTCGAGAATTATCCATGGAGTTCAAGGTTTCTGAAACCACCATTAAAAAGGCCATTAAAGTAGTTAAAGATGCTTAGTGGAAATGTTATGAATGTATTGGACTTACATCAGAAAGGCATTATCGAGTACCTCTATGATAAGGGGTTGTTAAGCGGAAGCACACTTTCTTATATTGGGTATTACAGACGCTATCTTGAATTAAGAAAAGACAGCAGAGGCTATCGCGAAAGTGTGAGGATGCTCTCTCAAGAGTTTGGGGTTTCTGAAACCACCATAAAAAAAGCCATTAAAATCTTGAATTGATCTTTGGTAATCGTCTGGTGTACTAACCCTGTCATCGCGGCCTTGAGCCGCGATCTCGTTTTCAGACCGTTGCCGACTCAACTATTTTTTTCGAATGGTACACCCTGTGGCACGTTGATTTAATCCTTCCATTTTCTCACCACTCAGTATTTTTAATATTGCATCTTTTAAAAAGTATTGCCTCACGTCCATGCCTTCCTGCGGACTGTCGTCAATGGCACCGCTATAAGCAAGAACAAACTTTCCGCCAGCGGGCAATATCAAAAATACCTCAGGTGTTTTTTTTGCTCCCAACATTGTCATTGCCTGCTGCTCTTTGTCGGCCAAATAGGGCACACTAAGATCGGTATAGTGAATGGCCATTTGCTCTGTACTTTCGGGAGCCTCAGTATTGGAGTTTATAAGCAGAAACTGGATGTTGCCAGAATAAGTTTGCATCAAATCCCTCAACCTTTGCTTGTAATAATTGTCGAAAGGGCACTCCTGGCTGGTAAACACAATCACCACAGCCTTCATTGAATTGTAATCGCTGAGCGATACTGCTTTTCCGCTCCTTACATTTATCAACGTAAAATCCTTTATCTCTTGTGCATTCCCTGAAGTACAGATTGCGATGGCAATAAGAACTAAAACTGCTTTCATGATTGTTTGGTTTTGGTATGAACTAATACATAGTCAGACTGGATGGTATATATCATTTCGATTTCGCGCGAACTGCCATTCAGGTTTATTTTCCCGTAAAGGTCACCTGCCTGCTTCAATATAAAGGGGTTTACATAGATGTGGGCAGAAAAATGCAATCCCCTTTTTCCATAAACTTTGTACATCGTTTCTTTCGCGCACCAATAAACGCAATGTTTTACAACATCCATGCCCGCATCGGATAATTCCGATGGAGATAGTACCCGATGGGCTATGGTAAGCAGTTTGGGTTTTGGTTGCTCTAAGTCAATGCCCACGGCATGGTGCAAATCAATTTGTGCAGCTACGTATGGAAATGAATGGGAGAGTGAAATATGATGGGGAAGATGTTTTAAAAACGGTTTGCCCGATTCGTTCTTTATGGTTCCCCGATATTCAAGCCCGGATTGTTGTGCCAGCTGGCGAAGCAATGCCCGACCGGCCAGCCACTCTAATCGCTTTGTTGCATTTACAACGGTTGTCTCTGGCCGTTCGTCTGTAACAGCAGTAAACTCATTTTCTGATTCCGAAATGTGCCACAATGCCCAACCGCACTGGTTGCCTGTATTTTGTATTTTCGTTAGGGGCATTTGTTTCTATTGCTTTATGATACAATTTTGATAAAAAAATCCCGGATTAACAGCACGTTCAAATTTTAAGCAAGTTAGCAAAGCATGCCCACCATACACGTTGAGAGACTTCATTCGCTTACAGGCCATCGCGATTGTGTTTACACGGTGGAACCATCAGGCAATCCAGTCAATTTCTTTTCGGCAGGGGGGGATGGCATGATTGTGAGATGGGACCTTGCCTTACCGCACGAAGGTGAGTTGATCGCCAAACTTCCAAACTCCGTGTATGCAATTCACTATTTGTCGAAAAACAATTTCTTAGTGGCGGGCAATAACTTCGAAGGCATTCATTTGTTGGATTGGAAAGAAAAAAAAGAGATTGCCTCCTTAAAACTGTCGCCAGTTTCGATCTTCGACATCAAATCATTTCACAACGACTTGATTGTTGCCTCTGGCGATGGAGCAACCACAGTGGTGGACATAGAAAGGTGGTATGTAAAAAAAAGATTTTCATCCTTGGAGAAAAGTGCCCGCGCCATTGCCATAAACCCACTGGCTGGGGAGATGGCCATAGGCTACAGTGATTGCTTCATCCGCGTGTTTTCGTTGGATGACTATTCATTAAAATTTGAATTTC
>JANOQB010000091.1:0-4741 GCA_031422215.1 Cytophagales bacterium
ACGTATGATCGCTCAGGGCTTTCCATTTTTCCATCACGGTGGCTGGCAATGCGGCCGAGCCACTCACCATCAACCGGAACGAGGCCAGTGTGCGCGATATTTTTTCTTGTTCCGGGGCAGAAAGATTTTCCCAATGCGCGATCAATTTATAGTAGCCTGTTGGCACGGCCATAAAAACATTGACACGCTGCTGCAGAAAAATCTTAAAAACATTTTCCGGATTAAATTCAGGAAGGAACTCGCAGGTGGCTCCGGCCCATAACGAACAACTGACTACATTGATAAGCCCATGAACGTGATGGAGCGGCAATATGCACAAGGTGTGATCAAGGCTGCTCCACTTCCATGCGTTGATGAGCATTACGATTTGAGCGTGAATGTTCCGGTGCGTGGTCACCACTCCTTTTGGCAAATTGGTAGTGCCGCTGGTGTAGAGTATTAGGGCTCGTCTCTCCGGTGAAATTTCGGGCAGGTTGATGTGTGAAGATTTTCTGGCTTCAGGATTTAACTTCAACACGCGCAGCGATTTTTCCTCCACGAGGGGCGAGAGCAAATTTTCAAATTCTGGTGAGAAGATCAGCACCGTACTTCCCGAGTCTTCGAGGGTGTAGCGTATTGATGGCGCGGGATGAGAAAGGCAAATGGGCACGGCCACACCACCGGCTTGCCAAATTCCCCACAGGGCAGAAACAAAACCGAAGCCCGGATGCACCATAAAGGCAACACGTGCTTCGGCAAGATCGCGCTGGCCATTCAATAAAGTGTGCGACAGGTTTTCTGCGGCATCGATCAATTCATGGTAACGGTACGAAACACCTTGCGCACAGATAGCAATGGAATCCAGATGTTGGGCAGCTTGGCGTATGGGTGCTATCAAAATATATTTGCAGGGTAAAAAAATCAAACCAAGGTAGTAAAAGAGGATGGAAAGCTATCCATGGCATCGGCTGAGGGGCATGAAGATTTATTGAAGACTCAGAATTCCAAGTTGGTCGTCTCCAATCTCCAATCTTTTATATCTCCACCGCCCTTCCACTTTCCCACATAAGTCCAAACTGCTGCCCGTATTTTTTCACCCAATCCCTGTCGGTGGCGTAGTCGAATAATTCAATCAGTCCTTTGGAGTGAAGCTGTTTCAATTGAGAGTCGGATAAACCCTTCACACTGATGTAGCCACCATCGGCAAAATGAAACTGCATGGTGCCCGATGCTTTTCCTTTTTCAAGCCAGGCCACAAGGTGGTTGAGCCGCTCATTTATTTTTTGGTTCAAGTCTATGGTTTCTTTCAGTGTGGCTTCAATGTCTTTGATGTGCCCATCGTTGTTGAAATCATCGTTCCTTAATATTCGCATCGGGTTGATGTGGATTTCGCCTGAGTAACGGTTTACCATGAGCCATTGGATTTTATTGTAGGTGCAAATATAAAACTCCTAAGCTGTATCGTCAGGTCTTCCGACCTGACGTGTCTCGACCTTGTTGGTGTTGCGCATGCAAAGCGGGGGGCTCACCAACAAGCGTGATAAACGCTCATCCGCCCCAACATCTCTATAAATTTTATTCTTGGGTTCACTTAATTGAAAACAACCCATTACCTTCGCGCCAGAATTTTTTTAACTATGACTACCGAACAACTAAAGGACCTGAAAAGCCGTGTTACCGCCCTCAGGCGGTATCTTTGACTACGACCGCAAAATCGTAGAAATACAAGACGAAGAACGCATCACCCATCAGGCCGACTTCTGGAACAAGCCCAAAGACGCTGAAGTACTTTTAAAAAACATCCGCATTAAAAAAGTGTGGTCCGATGCTTTTGCTCAAGTGAACAAATCATTGGAAGACCTTGACGTGCTCAACGAATTTCATGAGTCTGGAGATGTAAGCGAAGAGGAATTGGACATTGATTATAAAAAAACCGCCAAGGCCATTGAGGAGCTTGAGTTTAAAAAAATGCTGAGTGGTGAGGAGGATCAACTAAGTGCGGTGATAGAAATAAATCCGGGCGCGGGCGGAACCGAGAGCAACGACTGGGCCGAAATGCTCAACCGGATGTATATTATGTGGGGCGAAAAAAGCGGCTACAAAGTTTCACAAATCGATTATCAGTCGGGTGAGGTGGCAGGAATAAAATCGGCAACATTGGAAGTGGAAGGGCCCTTCGCCTATGGCAAACTCAAATCCGAAATTGGCGTTCACCGGTTGGTGCGCATTTCCCCGTTCGACTCGAACCAGCGCAGGCACACTTCCTTTGCATCCATATTTGTGTATCCTAAAGTGGATGATACCATTCAAATTGAAGTGAACCCTGCCGATGTGGAAATCCAGACTTCGCGCTCTGGCGGTGCAGGCGGGCAGAACGTAAATAAAGTGGAAACGAAAGTTCAGCTTACACACAAGCCTTCTGGTATTGTGATTGTGTGCCAGGTAGAACGCTCGCAACATGCCAACCGCGAGCGTGCCATGCAAATGCTGAAATCAAAATTGTATCAGGCCGAACTGGAGAAGCGCAATGCCGCCCGCGACAAAGTGGAGGCGGGGAAAATGAAAATTGATTTTGGATCGCAGATAAGAAACTATGTGTTGCATCCATACAAGCTTGTGAAAGATGCACGCACCGGTGTGGAGCGGCACGATGCGCAAAACGTGCTCGATGGCGACCTCGACATTTTCATCAAAGCGTATTTATTAGAAGGACAGGAATCGGCCACGCGCAACAATTAGATTTGAGATTCGAGATTTGAGATCACCAGGATTCGACAAAATCACTTGACTAAGACATTGTCTGTATATACTTCCTCCTTCTGGCTGCTCTGTCTTAGCTCGCTGTTATTTTTCGCGAGCTTCAACATGATCATTCCCGAACTGCCCGAATACCTTACGCAACTGGGTGGTGCCGAGTATAAGGGCCTGATCATTTCATTGTTCACCATCACGGCCATGATCTCGCGCCCCTTCAGTGGAAAATTGGCGGACAACATTGGGCGTGTGCCTGTTATGATTTTTGGTGTGATGGTGTGCCTTGTGTGCAGCCTCATCTATCCGATAATATCATCACTTGCCGGATTTTTTATTTTGCGTTTTGTGCACGGCTTCTCCACGGGGTTTACCCCCACGGGCACCAGTGCTTACCTGTCGGATATTATTCCGGTTCAAAAAAGAGGCGAGGCCATCGGGCTGTTTGGCACTGCGGGCGCGGTGGGCATGGCGGCTGGGCCTGCTTTGGGCGGGTCGCTGTCCAATCAACTTGGATTGAATGCCATGTTCTACTGTTCGTCTTTTCTGGCCTTGATCGCCATGATCATTCTTTTGCGCTCCAAAGAGACATTGAAAACAAAAGAAAAATTTTCGTTGCAACATATCCGCATATCCAAAGAAGATATTTTTGAACCTCTTGTGTGGGTGCCGTGCACAGTCATGCTGCTGGCCGCATTTTCGTATGGTGCTGTGCTCACCATCATGCCCGACTTTGGGCAATTTGTTGGGATCAAAAACAAAGGTTTACTTTTCACTTTCCTCACGGTGTCATCACTGCTCGTGCGGCTGTTGGCCGGCAAAGCCTCCGACCGCTATGGCCGTGTGCCGGTGTTGGTGGCAAGTTTAATTGCCATGGTATTGGCCATGTTTGTGATTGGCTCTGCAAATTCACCCATGCAACTTATAGTAGGCGTGAGCATATATGGATTGGCTCAGGGCACCACCTCTCCTACCTTGCTTGCCTGGGCCACCGACCTTAGTGATGAAAGGTTCAGAGGAAGAGGCTTAGCATCACTTTATATTTTTATGGAGATGGGCATTGGACTGGGCGCGCTCCTTTCCGGAATAGTGTATGGCAATGATCCCTCGAAATTTTTTCTTGTCTTTTCCCTTAGCGGGATGTTGGGGGCACTCGCACTTTTGTTTTTATTTTTACAACCAAAACCAATAAGGATTTGAAAAAAGCTTCCCTCCTCTTTTTTGTGTTGATTGCTGCCGGTGAATTGATTTCAGTAAGCTTTGATATGGCTGCTGTACAAAACATTGCCAAGCCGTTGATCATGATTTCGTTGATGGTGTATTATCTTGGTAGCGTTTCTGCCCGAAACTATTTTTTTACTGCAGCCCTTGTGTTTTGCTGGTTGGGCGATGTGCTGCTCATGTTTCAGCAAAACGAACTGTTTTTCATTGGCGGATTAGTGGCTTTTTTGCTCGGCCACATTTTGTATGTGATCTGCTTCAGGCAGATGCGATTTAATAATCAAGCGGGTGGATTGCTGAACACCCAAAAAATCCGGTTTGCTTTTCCCATCATATTGGCGGGCACGGGGCTGGTGACCATACTGTTCCCTCATTTGGGCGCATTGAAAATACCCGTTATGTTCTATGCCTTGGCACTTACCATTATGGTGTTGCAAGCATTGTTCCGTTTTGGGTTTACTACCAAAAAAAGTTTTGTTTTGATTTTTGTGGGTGCTCTTTTCTTTATGGTTTCCGATTCGCTGCTGGCCATAAATAAATTCATGCAGCCCGTGCCAATGGCTTCGCTGGGCATTATGGCAACGTATATGGTTGCGCAGTTTTTAATTGTGGAGGGGGCGGTGGCTCATTCATCGAAAAATACTTTGTAGTTGTTGACACTCACAAAATTGACAATTTCACATTTTCAATTTTGATAACATCTTCACCACCGTCATTGCAGCCTCTTCTCCTTTATTGCCGTACTTTCCTCCAGCCCTGTCCATCGCTTGTTTTTTATTGAGTGTGGTGA
>JANOQB010000092.1:0-3829 GCA_031422215.1 Cytophagales bacterium
CCTTCTTGTCTTCTTGGTTCTCTTCGCGAGAGGTTGCGATTTCTATTCAACAAGCCTCTGGTTTTTCGATAACCCCACCGGTGAAACAAATCCATTGTATCGCATTTTTGGTATCGGGTGGACCGGCTTGATTATCGCCAACATCATCATTGTTGGATTGTTTATTCTTGGGCGGGCTATTGCAGGCTCAGGCTCACGCGAGGCCAGGAAAAAGAACTGGGGTGATGGTGTAGTAAGCATGGATGAAGGAGGAGAAGATTATTTCGACTTGACCACTGTGTTCGGAGGAAACAAGCGCAAGGTGTTCTCAAAGAATTTTCAAGGGGGTGAGACCACCTGTATTTTTGGAGGTACGGATATCGATCTTTCACAAGCGGATATTAACGGTACGGTAGTGATTGATGTGGTGCAACTTTTTGGCGGGGTTAAATTAGTAATACCTTCCAACTGGGAATTGAAGTCGGAGATTACGGCCGTGATGGGCGGTGTGGAGGACAAGCGGTCGTCTCCGCAAATCTATGGATCGGGCAAGAAGTTAGTGCTCACAGGGTTTGTTATGTTTGGCGGCATCGACATCAAGAGTTATAACTAACAGAGTTTCGTCATGAACTGGTATATGGCTAAATTGATTTTTCAAGTGAGGAGTGATGTAGGCACAAATACTCCTCACGTTGATGAGCAGTGGAGATTGATACATGCCGATGAAGTTTCATGGGCTTTTGAAAAAGCTTCGGTGCTTGGCCGGTTGGATGAGAACAGTTTCTTCAAAGGCAATGATGAAATGCCCGTTAGAAAATTTGTTGAAGTGGCTGACGTTCATCTTATTGGTTCTTTAGAAGATGGAGCGAGGTTTTTGTGATATGAAAGCAACCCGTGTATTATGCAAAATTCTTTTTCAACAGTAAGACTTTGAGCATCAAACTAACGTCCATATCAACGCGATTACCCATACTGGGGGGTGCTATACTCTGGATGGGTTTTCACGCTTGGGTCTTACAGGATGTGTTCAGCTTCGACTGGAGCGTGGCCGTGTGGGACAGTTTTCTTTTTAACGTATTCATTTTTAATGGTGCACTCTTACTTGGGGTACTGCTTAATTATTTGCCGAAAGCTGGGTTGTTTCAAATCACCATTGGGCTTGCATTGATATTAGCCTTTACAGTGCAGTGGATTTCTCAAGAATTGTTAGTGATGCTGATTGAGGGAAATGCTTTGTACTTAGATTTCTTACTTAAGTCTAAAGAAGTAAGATGGGCCATTGGGTTTGTCATCATTGTCTCTGCCGGTGTTGTCAATATTTTTTATATTCGATGGAAGGAGCTACGAGATGGACACAATCAGGAGGCGACCACACACCTGATGGTGAAAGAAGCGGAACTCCAAAAACTTCAGTTACAACTGCAGCCTCACTTTTTGTTCAACAGCCTTAACTCCATCAACGCCCTCATTATTACACAGCCCGATAAAGCCGGTAAAATGGTGCAACAGCTTTCGGATTTTTTGCGCGCCACGTTAAGGCGGGCTGACGAGCAATGGATAACGCTTGCCAAAGAAATTGAATATCTTCAACTGTATTTGTCCATTGAGAAAGTACGCTTTGGCCATCGCCTGAATGTGCAAATGAATTTAGATGAACAAATTGAGTTGTGGTTGATACCACCCCTGCTATTGCAACCGCTGGTAGAAAACGCTATCAAGTTTGGGTTGTACGGAACCACGGGCCAAGTGGTGATACACCTTTCCACCAAGCGCGAAGGCGATATACTTTTGATCGAAATCTCCAACCCGTTTGATCACGACATGCAGCCCGCAGAAGGGAGCGGTTTTGGTTTGAACGGATTGCGCAGAAGGCTCTACTTGCTGTATGCCCGAAATGATTTGCTGACCACACACCTGGAGGAAAATAAATTTATTGTTCGACTAATGCTACCCGAAAAATATGATTAAGGTTATTTTGATCGATGATGAGCCCTTGGCCTGCGAAGTAATTAAAACTTACCTGAAATATTTTGATGATTTGGAGGTGGTGCAAGTATGCCACGATGGATTTGAAGGTGTGAAAGCCATACAACAGCATCAACCCGATTTGATCTTTTTGGATATCCAAATGCCAAAGATCAACGGCTTTGAAATGCTGGAGTTATTGGACAATAAACCTTCCGTGATTTTTATCACCGCCTACGATTCGTATGCCATAAAAGCATTTGAGGCAAATGCTGTTGATTATCTGCTCAAGCCGGTGCCAGAAGAACGTTTTCGCGAAGCCGTGCTGAAATGGAAAAGCAAAGTTACCCCCAGTGCGCCAAAGCAGATTGACAGTGTGCTCAACACCATGTCGGCAACCACAGCCCAGCAAAGCCGCATTGTGGTGAAAACAGGAAGCAAAGTAAAAATCATCTCAGTTCACGACATTCACTTTATTGAAGCCGATGATGATTTTGTAAAAGTAACAACTTCCGATGGGGCATTCTTAAAAAACAAAACGATGAGCTTCTACGAGCAAACGTTGGACCCTCAACAGTTTGTGCGTGTTCACCGATCGTACATTGTGCAGATCAACCAGATCACTAAAATAGAACCCTATCAAAAAGAATCGCACCTCGCCATTTTGCGCAATGGCACACAAATACCGGTAAGCAAAACGGGTTATGCAAAACTAAAAGAGGTACTAGGGATTTGAAGCATTGATAACAATAAATGGATATAAACCCTACCGATGGGTGGGGGATATATGCACCTTTTGTTAATTTTGGTGTATAAATACAGTCGTTGCCATCCATAGTTTTATGAGGACAGAGTTGAGAAAGATTATTGAGTTTGACTTTGGGTACACAATCCGAGACTTTGACCATACATTTCAATTAGCTAAAAAATTGGACAAAGAAAAACTTGAAGGTGTGATGAGAAGACAAGCAGAACTTGAGAAAGAACAACCGGACTTGATCGATGACATTATGGACGACATTCACTGGTACAGTTACTTAGAAAGATTTTTGATTTGGCACTTTGGACTATGG
This sequence comes from Cytophagales bacterium, assembly GCA_031422215.1. Taxonomy (GTDB): domain Bacteria; phylum Bacteroidota; class Bacteroidia; order Cytophagales; family Cyclobacteriaceae; genus ELB16-189. Next base: position 3,018 of record JANOQB010000092.1, read on the forward strand.
CGACTACAAGCAATTTTTGAAGGCTACGTTGTTAATAACTTCCTTGACAAGAATTATAAAAATGGTGGACTAGCAAAGAAACTCAAGGGACTCAGGGAAAAAGGATATAAATTAAGTGATAATGACTTTAATGAATTAATTGAATGGGGACAAATTCGTAACGGTTTGTCACACTCTCCACCTTCGACTTATGTGAACGGAATATTGGAAGAAAATGACGTCAAAGAATATTTAACTCTGTGTAAACGAATAGTAACAGACTTGGACGACCAGAAACAAAGTGTGGTGTAAAAACTACGGCTGGCAACACAATGTTTCTGCAATGGTGCCATGACGAGTTGGTTTAAAGTTTTATCTTCGTTCAAAGTTTGGTTTCGTGGGACAACACGGGACTTCGAAAAGGCACCACTGCAGAAACACAAACGTTGAGCGCTATTTTTCTAAATAGATTCCCCCAAGAATGAACTGGAAAAAGTATGAACAAGAAATTTTGAAATACTTTCAAGAAACATTTCCTGAAACTCAGATTTCTTTTGACAGGAAAATTGTTGGGAGATATTCAAAAGTTGAGAGACAAATAGACATTCTGCTTGAAGGAGAGATAGCTGGATACGAGATAAGAATTATAGTGGACTGCAAATACTTTTCAAAGAATATTGATGTAAAGCAAGTCGAGAGTTTTAGCTCAATGGTGGAAGACGTTGAGGCACATCAAGGCATATTGATTACGCAAAAAGGATATTCAAAAGCCGCTATAAATAGAGCTTACTATGGTAGTCAAAAAGTTGAATTGGATATTATAAATTTTAATG
>JANOQB010000093.1:0-2129 GCA_031422215.1 Cytophagales bacterium
TGTTGCCTTGCCCATCTCCCCACACCATGCGCTTTTCAGGTTCAAATTCCTTCACGGATAGTTTGAATGTACGCTTTGCATCGAGTGTTGATTTGAGTTTAATTTTTTTTCCGAGCGCAATGTCGCCCTCGATGGAAACCACCGTTGAGTTCCATCTTGGAAAATCGGATGCGTTGGTCAACAACGCCCATACAATGGCAGGGTCGGCTTTTATTTCAATGCCCACGGAGGTTTCGCGGCTGAAGGTTGTTTTGGTGGTGGTGGCTTTGCCAGTAGGTGCCATAAATTTATTGCTTTGTGTTAGTTTCTGTGTTTGACGATTGGCGAGAGCAAAACGATAGGTTAGCCGACAACTTTATCCAAATATTTTTCCATCACACTGCTATTGTGTGCTAAATGATGGAGTTGCAGTTCGGCCGCGCCCGATTCAAAAGGGTCTATGCCCTGCACAATTTTCATCCGTAAGTCAAACAGTTTTTCTTTGTTCAGCTTACCTGCGTCCCTGGCCATTTCGATTTTCATCAATTCTTCCTGCGCTTTTTGTTTGGGATTGAAAATTCCGTTCAATTCTGTGCATTGGTGACAGGCACCCTCCTTATTGATGAGAGCGCACTTGCCTTCAAAGATGGCCATCATCTTCGTGCGGCCCGTATGGAGATAATATTTCACCATCGCTTCGCTAACTTCCATGATGGTAACAATCTCACTCACCTTAAATCCGTAAACTTCTTTCAGCAACAAACAAAGGTGCTGCTCCAACGGCAACGATTTGGAAACACAGGTAAAACAAAATGTGATATGCTCCTTGATTTCAAAGGCACCGTAAGGCGAAGTAGCAAGGATGTGCATCGCCTCCTGAAAGAATTGTTTGTTGGACATGGCCGCCTCCTTGCAAATCTCCGATACGTTTTCAGGCCATCGTCTTTTGGCGCGCACGTTATCTTTGGCAAGATTCGAGGCTATACTGAACAGCCAAGTGCTTAGAGAAGATTCGCCTCTGAAACTATCGCGTTTCTCTACTGCCTTCAAGTAGGTGTCCTGAACAATATCTTCGGCATCGGCAGGGTGGGCAGTCATTCTTACAATAAAGGATTTCAACTGCCTTCTTATTTCTTCAAACTTGACGTTAATGATTTGGATTTCCATGCGGTTAATTTCTTTCGAAGTTCAATATAAAAAAGTTGAAGGTGATGTCTAAACAATAATGAGCCCGACCCATTGTTTGTAAAAAAATATGCGGCAACCTATAATCTTCTTGAAGTAAAGTGCGGAGGATGCAAACGAATTTACAACAAACCTGATCCTCCTTGCAGATGGAAAAGCCACGAGGGTCGCACCTTCGGTTGACGATAATGGAACAGTTTCAAAAACTCCCATTAGGGAACTCGGAACGTGGAAGGCAAACGAAAGCACCATTCAAATTTTATTCAAAGAGGATGGTGAAGATAAGAAGGTGTCTTTCTCCTAAGGGTATGAGTTTATAGATCGATCCTATAGGAAAATTGCGATTTCAATTAAGTTTACTTTAAATTTGCACGACATATTTAAAGTATGGTTAACAGAATAGTCCAATTTTCTGCCAAAAACAGCTTCTTTTTGTTTGGAGCGAGGGGCACTGGCAAAACCCATTTGCTGAAAGAGCGATACACCAATAAGAGCAATTGTTATGTTTTGGTTGTCCGTTGCAGCTGATCAGAAGTTGCGGTAGCATAATTCCAGCTAATTGAAAAATCCTTAATGCATTCATCTTTGCTTTTTTGGCAAAAATCGGAAAGCAACCCATTTGTTTGCAAGTGAAATGCGATTAGACGATGTTATTCTGTGGTAACCCGATGAGTTGCTTTAAATTTCTGCTTAAATATGGTTGCGTAATTTCTGCTAAGTCTCAGTTCTGTTCCTTCAGCAATTTTCAAATCATAGTCGCCATTCAGTCTTGATTTATAGGATTGAACCAGGGTAATGTTCACAATTGTCGATTTATGTACCCGAACAAATAGCGCTTGGTCCAATGTTGATAAAACCGATTTTAGGGTTCCATTGTGCAGGTATAGCTTGGTCTTGTGATGGATATTGATATAAGGCGGGTTGGCCGTAATACATAAAACATCTTTTGTATCGAAAGACGTTCG
>JANOQB010000094.1:0-4532 GCA_031422215.1 Cytophagales bacterium
CAGGGCTTTCAACTCGTGAGCATTGATTTATCACGTCTATACAGAAACATGACAGTAGGATTAATAAGACCTTATAGGTTTTGGAAAAGCAATCAAAAATCCGGGCAGGGAATCATCAACTTGTCTTTGGGCGGCTTGCGCGGATCGCGGGTGGACCAGGAATAAACTAAACTGATCTCATGTGCGCCACCACTGCTGGGCCCCAACTTAGAAATGGTATAATCGTAGCTGTAACCAATGTTCAAAATATCTTTCGCACCTTTTTTGGTGAACCCAACCAGCAGCACAATTGATTCATTGTTGGTGAAGCCATTTACTTTTTTGTAGGGAACTCCCCGATACCACGTGCCGATGATCAACGGTTCAAACGTAAAATAAAATCCCAAATCCATTTGGTCAAACTCACCCTGATGGCGGTATTGCAAGGCCGGGGCTATGCTGCGCTCCTGTGCGCGTTTATAAAACCCATCGCCCATTTCGCCAGGTTTAAAATAAAATTTCAATCCGGTGTGCACCGATAGTTTCATGGGCAACTTGCTCACTTCACCAATCAGCGATTGATTGGGTTGTGTAATATGATGGGCCGCAAAACCTAACCAAGCCCGCTTGCTGTAAAGAAGCCCTCCAAAAGAAAGATCAGGAAAAAATTTAGATTGCCCTGTGTTCAATCCCTCCGCAGAAACAGGATTTATAAATTCGCCCGTTACCGGATCAAACTGATCGCCAAACGTGAGCCTATCGAAATTGATGGAGCGGTTGTAAATGGCCACTTGAACACCCGGCCTAAACGAAAGCCCTTCCACAATTTTTAGATCATAGGAATATTGAAAAGCCAGGCTCATGGATTGCAATCCCAATATCCCTTCTTTGTCGCGGGTGAGCAGCACGCCTATACCACTGTTTTTGTCTTCAATATAATTATCATAAAAAGCGGAAATGGTATTGAAGTTTGCATCAATGGCAGGCCACTGGTTGCGATAATTCATTCCTATCCTTTTCTGACCGGTAGAACCAGCGAAGGCCGGATTGAGATACATGGGTGCTGCATAGAATTGGGAATACTGCGGGTCTTGGGCAGTTACCGAACCAGCAATCAAAAGCATACATAAACACAAAAAAAGAGCAATACGGAGCATCCAATAGTATTTAAACAGTACTCAATCGAAGCAAATTAAATTCTTTAATGACATTAAAAAAAACATTTAACGACAAATAGGATTGATTCGCCTGAATGGAAACGAAAAATTCAATCAAAATATATACTTTAGTGTGTCCATGACGTTTTAAATTTCGAAATGAAATCAATAGCCACCAAGAAGCCGATGATATGAGGGGGAAACACATCCAAAAAAAAGTCTTTTCAGTTATATTATTTTTTATATTCTGCGGCCCGCTCGCCTTGTTTGGCCAAGACCTTAAACAACACAATTGGTATTTTGGAAACTCAACCCAAGCAGTCCGCTTCAACCGCGGCACCAATGCGGCTCAGACTATAAACAATCAGGCATTACCATTTAACAGAGGGGGTGCTGCTGTGGCCACCGATCCGTCCACGGGCAATCTCCTTTTTTATACAGATGGAGTTCAGGTATATGATGCCTGCCATCTGTTGATGCCAAATGGAAACGCTCTTAGCGGACGGGCGGATGCCAACCAACCCGTGGCACTTTCGCCTGTGCCAGGCCAAGCCAACAAATATTATATTTTCACCAACTCAGCAAATTTCACAACAGGTGGCACCATCAGCAGGAGCATTGTTGACCTCAACCAGTTTGGCAACGCAGTTTTTCCTGCGCCTGCAACGGGCGTGGTAGAGGCTGCCAAGAATGTGGCCATAGTAACTTTGCCCAATCGCTCAGAAGGTATGATGGTGGTGCCGCACATAAACCGGATAGACTTTTGGCTGATCACACATGAAAATGGCACTCAGAATTATTCGGCCACGTTGATCAATGCTGCGGCCACGTTTCCTACTACCACCACTTCGGGCATTGCACTGCCTACCACCGTTGCCAACTTCTCTTATTATGCACCCGCTAAAAAAATTGCTGTATCACCACAAGACACCAATACGGATGCCATCATTCTGAATTTCAATGATGCCACGGGCGTGTTCTCGTTCGACAGGGCGATTTTTAATTCGGGCACTGCCACGGTTGGAGGCCAATCGATTTATGACATTGAGTGGGACGCCAACGGCCAATATCTATATGTATCGCGGCATGGGGAAGCGGGCCTTACAGCCAATGTATTTCAGTACGATTATCAGAACCCGGCCATCACACTCGCCCCGGTATTGGCTGCACCTGTTTTTAGAAGTTATGGATTGCAGACCGCACCCGACAGTGCCATCTACCATTTGTACCAGGCTGTTTCGGGCGGGCCATTTCTGCTTGGCAAATTCACCAACACCGACACCATCGCCTCGCAGGTAAGAAATACACAATCACTTTTCGCAGCTACCAATTACAACGGCACACAGTTTCCTTCTTTCGTGCCCAAGGACAGTGTGATACTCACCGTAAACTTTACATCCACAGGCACGTGCCAAAATTCGCCCACCATATTTTTTCCAACCGTAACACCCAATGCCGATAGCTTGCGCTGGGATTTTGGCGATGGAACTGGTTCGCGCGGATGGAGCCCGATATATACATACACCAATGCTGGAACTTTCAATGTGGGCCTCACGGCATTTTATCGCGGACAAACGCAGACAACCACCTTGCCCGTAACCATCACGGCATTTGCGTTGCAACTTCAACTGGTGCAAGACACCACCGCGTGCAGTTGTGAACTTCCGTTCCCGAAAGACAAAAGCAAACCTGCCTGCAATCCGAAATTTTCTGTTCCCTTGACCGTGCAAGGCGGCACACCTGCTTCCGTGGTCTGGAGCAATGGTGATAACGGAAACACACTCACGCCTGATTCGGTGGGATATTATTACGTAGTGGTAACGGATGCTTCGGGCTGTTCTGCTTATGCAGGCGTGAACGTGAAGGAATATGGCATACAAGACCAACGCGCCAACGTGTGGTATTTTGGAAATAAAGCGGGCATAGATTTCAATCCGCTTTTCAACATTCCATCGAGCCCTGCCAAAGCGCTTAACAACAGCAACATGGATGCGCCCGAAGGAACGGCCACGATGAGCGACCGCAACGGGAAAATGATTTTCTATACCGATGGCGACAAGTTGTTCGACAAAACTCACGCACAAATTGATGTGGGAATAGGGGGCGATCCATCTTCATCACAAGCGGCCATTATCGTGCCCGTGCCTGGCGATGAAACATTATATTATATCTTCACCACACAGGCCATCAACGGCACCTCGCTCAATGAACTGCGCTACTCGCTCTTCGATCTCAAACTCAATTCGGGCAGGGGCGCACTGAAACAAAAAAATGTATTGCTCTTTTCGAAAAGTACAGAACGGATTACCGCTACACCACAATGGCTGATAGCGCATGAGTATGGCAACAACACGTTCCGGTCTTATCCGATCACCCAACAGGGCATTGGCGAACCGGTGTATTCGGAGGCGGGATCGGATCACACGTTTAAAGTGCAACAGAACGGTGAAGGTTATATGAAAATAGGGCCCAACAATAGGTTGGCGGTTGCACTTTCAACACCCGGAGTAAGCAACCTGGTAGAGCTTTTTGATCTCAATCCAACAACGGGCCGCGTAAACAATTACAGAAAGATAGACCTTAAAGAACCCACCGGCCAAGTGTATGGTGTGGAGTTCTCGCCTGCGGGAAATAAAATTTTTGCAACGGTGAAAGGATCACCAAGCCCGTCAAAATTATTTGAGTACTTCATTGATTCGGTGGGGCAGCCATTCTTCAAACAACGCATTCAGCAAAATGGCGAATTTGGTGCGATGCAAGTAGGGCCCGATGGCCAAATTTATATGGCCATAAACGGTAGCACCTCGCTGGGCACCATTCAGGCGCAGGAAGACACCACGCGGCTATCGGCTTTTAATCTCAACGGCTTTGCACTGTTGGCACCGAGCAATAGCAGGCTGGGGCTTCCCAACTTTATTCAAATACAAGGCAATGCATTCGGTGGGCCGGGATTTTCTTTTGTGGGAATATGCCTTGGCGATACCACACGGTTTACCGGATCACCTACCGATCCGATTGATACGTTCCAATGGAATTTTGGAGATGGGGCAAGCAGCACGGTGGATTCACCCGTTCATCTTTATGCAGCAGCCGGAAATTATATTGTTTCCATGCGCTTGAGAAACCGATGTGGACTTGATACTACTCTTGTGCAAACTGTAAGGATCATTGCGCCACCGCCATTGCCTTCGGTGAATCCTGCCACCATTTGCACGGGAGCAGTTACACTCGATGCCAACATTCCCAACACGCCCGGCCTCACACACCTGTGGTCGGGTGGGGAAACTACCCGGACAGTTACATTCAATCAGGCAGCCTTTGGCACCGTGACCAATACCGATGTGAACGGTTGCTTCTCCACCGCCCCGGTAATTGTTTCCGACAACCGTCCGCAGG
>JANOQB010000095.1:0-6746 GCA_031422215.1 Cytophagales bacterium
AGATAAGTGAATGGAGTTCAACTTATTTTTATACAACGTGGTGCGCTGTTTATCCGACACAACATCGAACAAGGGTGAAGTGAGCGTGTCAATTTTCTTTGCAAGAGAATCGTTATACCTCCAGGCCCGTATCGGTTTTATTTCTGCCATCAGCCGACCCGGTTTTTTTTCCACTGGCTTGACGCGGAATTTTCGCTTACTGTTAGGGCAGGAGTTTTTTTGAACTTACCGATCGCCTGCGAAGCCAGCACGGAAGCAATCACTTCCTCGTCTTCATTGGGTTTGGCTTCAAGCAATGCAGGTTTGAAATATTTTTCAACAAACGATGTGTCGAAATTGCCTGAGCGGAAGGCATCATGGTTCATTACAAATTTGCAAAAGCCCAACGTGGTTTCCAGCCCGGTTATTTCATACTCGTCAATAGCGCGAATTGTTTTTTCAATAGCTTCCTCTCTGGTTCGGCCATGACAAATCATTTTGGCTATCATAGGGTCGTAATAAAATGGAATCGACATTCCCTGCTCGAAGCCATCATCCACTCGTATGCCATGCCCCTGCGGGCGTTGATATGTTTTTAGGGTTCCGATGTCGGGCAAAAAATTATTGCAAGGGTCTTCGGCATATACCCTCACCTCGATGGCGTGGCCGCGGATAGAAAGATCACTTTGTGCGAAGGGCAATTTTTCACCCTCGGCAATCCTGATCTGAAGTTTCACCAAATCAAGGCCGGTGATCATTTCGGTTACAGGATGCTCCACCTGCAAGCGCGTATTCATTTCGAGAAAATAAAATTTTTTGTTTGCGTCCACAATGAATTCAACCGTGCCTGCATTGTAGTAGTTGGCAGCCTTCGCCACATTTACGGCAGCCTGTCCCATTTTCTCTCTTAGCTCAGGAGTAAGTATAGAGGAGGGTGCCTCTTCAATTACTTTTTGATGCCTGCGCTGAATAGAACATTCGCGCTCAAAGAAGTGGACCACATTGCCATGCTGATCGCCAAAAATCTGAAATTCAATATGGCGTGGTTGCGTCACATACTTTTCGATGAACACCGAGTCATCACCAAACGAAGAAAGAGCCTCGCTTTTGGCGCGTTCCATTTGTTCTTCAAATTCAGGTTCGGAGTTTACTATACGCATTCCTTTTCCACCGCCACCGGCACTGGCTTTGATCAAAATGGGATATCCTATTTCGCGCGCGATTTTTTTTGCTTGCGCGATGTCGCATATCGGTTCGGCAGTTCCGGGAACCAACGGCACATTGAATTTTGCGGCCGCAGTTTTTGCGGCAAGCTTGCTGCCCATCAGTTCGATAGACTCTGCCGAAGGCCCAATGAAAATCAAGCCTGCCCTTTTTGTTTCCCTTGCAAAATCCTCATTCTCCGAAAGGAAGCCATAGCCGGGATGAATGGCATCGGCATTAGTTTTCTTGGCGGCAGCAATAATTTTTTCTATCACGAGGTACGACTGTGCCGAAGGGGGAGGGCCTATGCAAACGGCTTCATCGGCAAACCGTACATGAAGGGAATTGCGATCGGCCTCACTGAAAACGGCTACTGTTTTGATCCCCATCTCGCGTGCGCTCCGCATCACGCGCAAAGCAATTTCGCCACGGTTTGCAATTAGCAGTTTTTTGATTTTTTTTTGATCCATTATTTCATTGATCCAATTGAAAATTGTTTTTGTGTCGGATTAAGCAACATCATAATCTGTGGTATAGGTAAATTGACGTTTGCCAATCTGAATGTAGAAGCGATCAAAATCTTTAAGCCGTCCAATCTCCAGAAGTTGATCCTCAAAGACCTGAATTAATTGAACAGTACTTATATTGCCCAACAGGATTCTAATTAATTTTTTGGGTGTATTGGCTGCAAAATGTAGATTTTCAAAGTCCTCATCTTTGGTGATTACAATTTGATTGTGAGCATCAGCATATCTGGCAATCTCATTGTCCTTTGTTTTGGAACCTTCCAGTATAAAATTTACATGGGTAGCTCGGTGGCCTGTATCAATTAGGAATTTAACCAGCCTATAAGGAATGTGGACATCGCAAATGAAATCCATCATTAAGTGGCAAGTTCATAAATTGATTTACCCGAACTTGTAAGTTTTGCGTACTGTAGAGCCGCCAAAATATCCTCTTTCTCCAACTCTGGATGGTCTTCAGTAATCTCTGAAAATGACATACCAGAGGCCAATAGATCCAGGATGACTGCCACCGGCCATCGCATGCCCCGTACGCATGGCTTGCCAAAACAGATCTCGGGGTTGATGGTGATTCTATTTAGGTAGTTCATGGTATTTGATTAACAAATCAAAGTTAAAATTATTTGGCATAATCCGTTGGATAATTCTACAATGCCAAGGTACGTTGATCAAATGCCCGCTATCCTACCGCCCTAATAATAATCTCCTCAAAGGTTTCGTTTTACCTACTATCCGTAACCTTTCCCCACGATTTGAGTACACTATGACGATAACCTCACATCGCATGAAACAAACTGCACTTATTGTTCTCTTTTCGATGGCTTGCCTTTCGCTCACAGCCCAGGACAAAGCCCCACAAAAACTAAAAGTGTTTATCGACTGCAGCAATACCTTTTGTGATTTTATGTTTATACGCACGGAGATCAACGTGGTGGATTTCATGCTCGACCGCGTGGCTTCGGATGTTCACGTGCTGATCACTTCGCTGCGAAATGGAAGCGGTGGCTCGCAATATCAGATGATATTTTATGGGCAAAATTCTTTTAAGCAATCGAGGGATACGTTGCGGTTTGCCACCGATCCGAATGCCACTGATTTTGAGCGGAGGGACATCACGCTTAAATATTTAAAACTCGGTCTTGCACCTTTGGTGGCCAAAACATATTTGGCCGAGGGCATTTCGATAAACATGAAAACCGCTTCTGATTCCGCCATTGCATCTAACCAGACAACGGATAAATGGAATTATTGGATTTTTCGGATTGGAGGAAATGGAAACATGAACGTGGACCAGGTGTATAAGACCTCAGAACTACGGGGCAACTTTCGTGTGGCGCGCACCACGGATGATTGGAAAATAAGTTTGGGCCTGTTTGGAGGTCAGGAGCGAACATCGTACGAATCATTGACCGACCAAGGGCTGCTCGATGTGTTAGTGAAAAACAGGAGCTACCGTTTTGAGCAGTCCACAGTAAAAAGTGTGAATGCCCATTGGTCGTATGGGTATAAACTTACGTATCTCAACAGCACCTTCACCAACTTTAGGTCGAGCGTTAATTTTCTCCCTCAACTTGAATACAGTTTTTTCCCATATAAAGATGTGAACAACCGCTTTGTTACTCTCCGCTATGGGTTGGGGCCCCAACACAATGTCTATTATGATACTACCATCTATATCAAGAAGCAGGAAATGTTGTGGGGCCACAATGCCGAGCTAAATATTTCGCTCAACCAAAAGTGGGGCACTATAAACACGGGCATAAGCTATCGCAATTATTTTCATGATTGGAAAATAAACAACCTGGGCATTGCCACCCAAATGGAAGTGCGTGTGGGCGGTGGCCTGTTTTTCTATGTGTATATGTTTGGCGGATTAGTGCATGACCAAATCTATCTGCCTGCCGGAGGGGCAACCGGTGAAGACGTGCTTAGCCGCAGGAGGCAACTGCAATCGAGCTATAATTTCCAGACTTTCTTTGGCATCAACTATCGGTTTGGCTCCAAACTCAACAACTTTGTGAACCCCCGGTTCAACAGCACCTTTGATGATTTTTAAGAGGTTTTAGTTTTTACCAAGATCTTCAAACTTGGGCAATGGGGATGTTCAAGTATGGTCTGCGTTGCTGCTCAACGCAGACAACACTACAAAAATCGTCATTCACTCTTCGTATGTTCAATGTATTTGGGTTCCTGGCCTCGCAGCCTGAATGAGGTGATGTGCAATTGTAATTCCATTTAATTTTTTCCATATTTACTTGATAATGAAGTTAATTGACCCAATTGCTAAAAAAATACTTAAATATAATCTTGACATAAAGATTATCCTTGTTGCCGCCCTCTACTATTTGGCCGCACGGTTAGGTTATTATTTTGCATTTCAGGATACTACTGCCTTGCCTGCCTGGCCCCCTTCCGGAATTGCCTTTGCCTTAGTGATAATCTTGGGCCGATCGGCATGGCCGGGCATTACCATCGGGGCTCTAGTTGCCAACATCATGAGTTACTGGAACAGCCAGACGCTCGACCCGAATACGATCATAATCATCTCCAGTTTTATCGCCATTGGCCATACCCTCGAAACCCTCACTGGGAATTTTCTTGTTAGGTGGTGGATCCGGGACAGCTACCCATTTAGAAATGCGAAGGACGCCTTCCGGTTTCTTTTTGTTGCTCTGTTCATGTGCCTTATCGGGGCATCCATAGGTACCCTAAGTTTGTTTTTCAATGGCGTAATTCCGGTAGAGTCTTTGGTGATAAGCGGCTTCAGTTGGTGGGCTGGCAATGTGGTGGGCATATTGTTGTTAACGCCTTTTATTTTGGCCATTGCCCAAAAGCGTAAAATTGACTTTCATCTTAAAAAATTAATTGAAGTTGGCATTTTTTCCTTGTGCATTATGGGCGTGTTCTTTCTATGGCAGATGGGCTACTCCAATACCACACTCACCTACGCTATTCCTTATTTGCTTATCCCATTGTTGTTGTGGCTTGCTTTTCGTTTTAGTTTGTTGTCTGCCATTACAGGGGCCATGTCGGTGTCGATCATATCCTTATACTTCACGATCAATGCCATCGGGCCTTTTATTCAGGCCAATGCAAACGATACGATGTTGCTCCTTCAAATTTTTATTGGAGTGATTTGCATTTCAACCATTGTTGTGTCAGCCACCGTTGCCGAGCGCAAAGAAGCACAGAACGGATTGAAGTTGTTCAACGAAAACCTCGAAGCCATGGTGCAGGATAGAACAAAGGCATTGAACACCGAAGTGAGCACGCGAAGGGAAGCTGAAGACCGGTTGGTGCAGACCAACACCGAGTTGAGCAAGCGGAATACAGAACTTGACAATTTTGTGTATAGTGTTTCGCACGATTTGCGCGCACCCATTGCCTCCATCCTCGGGCTGATCAATCTGTCCAACAGGGATAAGTCTATGAGGGACACTTACCTCGAAAAAATATACAGCAGTGCTATCCAGCAGGACAATTTTATCAAAGAAATTTTGGATCAGTCGCGTAACTCCAGGTTGGAAGTAAAGAAGGAAGAGATACTGTTCGATCCATTGATCAACGAAACATTCGACCAATTGGAATTTGCAACTTCCACCGGTGTGGCCGTTGAGAAGGTGGTGCAAGTGAAACAAGAAAGTATTTTTTACAGCGACCGATGGCGGTTGAAGGTGATCCTCAACAATATTATCTCCAATTCCATCCGCTATAGAAATGGGAGGGATCCGATAATAAAAATCAATGTTCACGTGGGCGATGGCAAAGCCATACTGGAAATAGAAGACAATGGCAGGGGCATTTCTAAAATGCACATTGCGAATGTCTGCAAGATGTTCTATCGTGCCTCCGACCAGGGTGTGGGGTCGGGCCTGGGCCTGTACATTGTAAAAGAGACCGTGGACAAACTTCATGGATCAATTAACATTGAATCAGAAGAAGGCAAGGGAACAATAGTACGGGTTGAAGTGCCTGAGCTTGTTTAGGGATTTTTTCAACAATTAAAGCAAACCACAATTGGCGTTTCTTAAAATCAACTTGTTTGTGGTTGGCTGGCTCGCAATGATCATAAACTTCAATTTATTCCCACTCTCAGAGTTTAATGATTGACAGGAAAACAATGAAAATTTTGAACAGAGTTGGTCAGGCGACTCTAACAAGGTTTTCCAATGAAAATAAAAAAGTAGAGTTCTTGATCGATGAATCGGTATCAGATAATTACATTGATTACGATTGCTTTTGTGGCATTGATTTTTTTATCAATCTATCAGGGTTGGTTCATACAGCTTAAAGGCGATAAGTATGGGAGAGAATACAACAGAGAAAGGCTGGAGCAAAATCAGCCAATTATAGAAGAGTATTTTGTTAAGGAACCTCTTACAAAAGAAAGATCAAACTCCTGGGTTGATAAAACCAAGTCACATGAGCATTTAGAGAAGTTTTATTATACTAATTTGATTGGGGATTTGATGTATGAAATTGATTCTTACAGACCTCCTGTTGAGAGCACCTGGCTAGCAGAATGCCTGAATGTCTCCAAATCAGAGCAATTAGATATTGACTCTTGGAAATTGAATAGAATATTTTATCCTAATAAATCTAGTGTGTCTTATGATGTTTTATTTCGTTTAAAAGATGGTCCTTATAGAACAATAATGATTGATCCGGCTTTGGGAGATAGTTTACTTCAGTCTTTGAACTGAGAGGAGCGTACATCGACTCCTTTAGGAGACATTGAAAATTTTTTTCACTCCATTTGAAAGATAACGGTTGACAAAATTCATGAATAAGATTTTGAAAAGTGTTGTTCAGGCAGCCAACTCTAACGCGGAAAAATGCTTAGTTTTATATCATCCAGACCTTGTCAGATTTGCAAGAGTCAAGACAACATAGTATTCAACTATCCATAAAATTTGGAAGACACAGTTTGAAGATATTTCTCAATGAAAAAAATACTAATCCTACTCTTCTATTTTACTTCCTGTGTTTCACTATGCGCTCAAGTCAATAAAAGCAAGATTGGTTATTATTTTGATATTG
>JANOQB010000096.1:0-2460 GCA_031422215.1 Cytophagales bacterium
TGATCGAAGAAGCAATGCGGTCTCGAATAGGGTCGCTGGTAAGTCCAATAAATTTAGCCACCTCATCGCCTAAATAAAATCGAATTTGCGAAGGCACCAGCTCCGCCTGCGATGTAGGAACACTCGTTTTGTAATAACTCAATAATTCTTCCGTAAGGATGATGCCTTCCTCCGTCTTTTTGAAATTTCTGGTTTTGATGGTAGCCGCCAATTGCCGCGCTTCCAGAAAAGAAGCCGGTAACAGTTCTTCATCAATGCTCATCTGATAACCAATGTAGCGCCAGGCGAAAAGAAAATCTTCTTTCTCTCGCTGTGATAAAATAAAACCCGATTGCTGCATGCCGAGCAAAATAACATAGCTGAAAGCCAAGTTTGTGCCGGCCATGTCTTCTTGATTGATCGGTACGCCCCAAGCCAAATTCCAAGTCGTTTGCTTTCTTAAATAGTACCGCGACAACGCGTGGATAAGCCGAACTTTATTGATGTGAATGTGTCCTGTCCCTCCGACTTTTAAAGTTCCTGGTGTCAATACAGCAATGACGAACGATGCCGTATCCATCAATCGCTTGCCCGGAGCCTTCCGCATCTTATCCGATAGGTACAATGCTTTGTTGCCAGGCGAAGCTGCGTAACAATATGGCAGTGACATAGCACCCAACAACGCCATCATTTCTAATGCATATTGTTTAAATAGCCGTTGACCGTTTTCTAATCTCCTTAGGTTAAACCAGGTTGGCTTCACCTTTTGGGAAATCAGGAATTTTTTAATAGCGGAGGTTGACTGTTTCTCGATTTCCTTTTCGTCCAATTTCAACAACTCGTATAGAATAGCTTGATTTCCAGTAGAAAAAGTGACTGCTACCAATCTGTCCGCAGTATCATCCCCTTTGAGTCGCTGTTTGTCCAAGAATTTTTTACTCCTCTGCATAAAAAAATAGGTGCAAGTAAATGGCCCTGCACAGTAAGAACAAAATAGTGGCAAGTATGTTAAAACCGATGCCATTGGAAGTCAATACTTTCGGCACTGAATATCCCACCACCTTACATCTCATCTTAGTTGCATATTTCTTTGGCGGATTATAGGTGCGAGGATTTGCAAAATCTGTGCTTGATTCCGTTTACTATGGACCTTTAAGCGAGGCTGTAGTTATTGCTGAATTAAGACGGACTGACTTTACCGAGGGATATAATGAACACCAGCTAAAATTCATTGGCCACTGTTTCCACCTTTTTGTTTTTGTCCTGATGCATCATCCTAAGCATGGGGCCTGATTTATATTTGAGGAGGATTTTTTTGCCGTCACCTTTAAATATCAGGCTAAGTTTTTCACCCTTCCAATAGTAGGCGTCCAAGCGCACACTAAACGCAGCCTCGCCATACGATTTTTCCAAGCCCTGCATTACCCGTGGATCTTTTGGAAGCACCACATTGATTTCGTAGATAAGGCCTTTATAGGTTTTAAGTTCTACTTTTTTCACTTCCACTTCGCCAACTGATTTGTAGTCGGCATGGTTGGTTTCATAAATTTTGGCAGGAAAGAGTTTTAGCTCGGTAATGTCTTTTTTAAAAACAACATCTTTAATGCTGTCAATCGGGCTTCCAAGTTTAATGCTCTTGAAACCGTTTCGTGCATCGAGTTCGGATGTGTTTTGAGCAAGCAAGCTAATGTTGATAAGTAACAGCGAGCTGATGATAAATGATTTCATTGAAGTTTGGGTTCGTTGAACTGAACGGGTATGCGCACCTGCACGGAATCCCACGCCAGGATGATTTCGGCCTTGTCGTTTTTTTGTTCGATCATAATAGAGAAGGGCTCATACACGGCCCCTTGCATAAGTTGGGTTGCCACCTTAAACCGGAGCACATCCATTTTAGGATTGTAATTGTATGAGCCCCATAAGCCCAGGTCGCTGTTGATGATGATCGTCCACGCATCCTTTTCCGGAATGGTGAATAGAGAATAGGTGCCTGCCTTGAGCAGAACATTATTGAGAAGTATGTCCTTCGTCACCGTTATTTCTGTTGCCTCGTTGGCTCCGGTGCGCCACACCTGGCCGTAGGGAACCAGGCTTCCAAATATGGGGCGCTCTTTCTTATGTGGTTGACTGAATATTATTTTAAGATAGGTGTCCTTATACCGCGCACTGGCAATGGCCAGCGGGCTGGGTCGAGGCTTGATCGCTTCCTGGGCCGTGGTGAACAATGGGCAAAATAAAAAGAGGAGTAAACTTAACTTCAAACTGGTTGACATCAAATCCATTTTTGCCTGCGAATATAGTATTTTGAATCAAACCCTTACAATGTCAAGTTGCATTTCAAAAAGACACAGTCATTTATCGCTGACCTTGACAATGAAATTAACTCATCAGAAATTTCTAGGCAAACGGCAGTTTTGTGTTTGGGACTAAAGTCCTTTGAAATTTTTTCGGTCAATTACCACAGGCTTAAGCCTGTGGCAA
>JANOQB010000097.1:0-3893 GCA_031422215.1 Cytophagales bacterium
CGGGCCGATGGGGTTTTAAAGTTCGTAGGAACGATATTTTGGTAGTATTTTATAGTGATGATTTAATAGCCCCAGAGGGGCGGCATTTTTTTGTTGACGGTCTGGGCGACAATTTGAAATGCGCCCAGTTAACTTAACATATAAGAAAAAACTGTTATTTTGTTTGTTGGAAATTGTCAATTCATTTCAATTAGTCAGCCATGTTCACACCACAGGAATTAAAACGTTATAGCCGACAGATATTATTGCCTGATCTTGGAATGGAAGGTCAGAAAAAATTGAAGGATGGAAGCGTGTTGGTGATCGGGGCGGGTGGGCTTGGTTCGCCTGCCTTGTATTATCTGACTGCAGCGGGCGTGGGGCGCATCGGTATTTTGGATTTCGATACGGTGGACGAAAGCAACCTGCAACGTCAGATTTTATATGAAACCGATGATGTTGGGATTTCAAAAACCAACCGGGCAAACAACCGGCTCGCTAAATTAAATCCTTTAGTGAAATTTGAAACCCATAACGAACTGCTTTCATCTGAAAATGCGTTGAAAATAATTTCAGGATACGATGTGGTGATTGACGGCTCCGACAATTTGCCCACCCGCTATTTGGTGAACGATGCGTGCGTATTGCTCGCCAAGCCGCTTATCTACGGAGCGATATTTCAGTTTGAAGGGCAGGTGAGTGTTTTCAATGAACTGCTGAAGGATGAAACCCGCGGCCCCAATTATCGCGATCTTTTTCCAGAACCACCGCCCCCCGAAATGGTGCCTTCGTGCAGCGTGGGTGGTGTGTTGGGTGTGTTGCCGGGCATCATCGGATCGATGCAAGCCAATGAAGCCATCAAAATTTTGGCAGGCATTGGCAAAACGTTGAGCGGCCGCCTCCTGCTTTTCGACAGCCTTGATTTCACCATGCGTTTTCTAAACCTTAAATGCAACCCAGCCAACCCCGTGTCCGGGAAAAATCCAACCATACACGCGCCCATTGATTATGAAGAATTTTGCAATCCCGGCCACCGTAAAAAAGAAAATGAGGTAAAGGAAATCACTCCGATAGAAGTAAAAAAGATGGTGGATGAAGGAACAGCATTTCAACTGATTGATGTGCGCGAACCATTGGAAGTTGAGTTGGTAAACATTGGCGGCCTAAACATTCCGTTGAAGGACATTGAAGAAAAGGCCGCTCTTGTTAAGCGCAACATGCCAGTGGTTGTGCATTGCAAAAGCGGAGGCCGAAGCATGTTGGCGATACAGAAATTACAGCAACATGGGTTCACCAATCTCTTGAACATGAGGGGTGGCATCCTTAAGTGGGTTGAAGATGTAGATACGGAGTTGATGAAGTATTGATTGCAAATCTCATTTCAGCGTTATCCTGTCAGAAACTTAGATTCTTAAATCTTTGCAAACTTCAATCGCAAACTATTGCTCACTACACTCACCGAGCTTAACGCCATGGCTGCACCCGCAATCATGGGATCGAGCAAAAAACCGTTGATAGGAAATAACACGCCCGCAGCAACCGGTATTCCTATAATATTATAAATGAATGCCCAGAATAAATTCTGGCGAATGCCCATTACCGTTTTAGTGGATAAGTTCAATGCCTTGGGAATAGAGTTTAAATCGGAAGTAATAAGGGTCATCTTGGCAACGTCCATGGCAATGTCTGAGCCCTTGCCCATGGCGATGCTCACATCAGCTTGAGCGAGTGCGTGCGAATCGTTGATGCCATCGCCAACCATGGCCACTATTTTACCTTCGGCTTGCAGTTGTTTTACAAATCCAGCTTTGTCGGAAGGGAGTACTTCGGCTTTGTAATGTTTCAATCCCACTTGTTCAGCAACTGCCTTGGCTGTTTGTTGGTTATCGCCTGTTAGCATATACACGTCAATGCCTTTGTTCTGTAAAGTTTCAATGGCCAATTTGGAAGTCTCTTTTATCTTGTCGGCAATAGCCACGATGGCCAGCACGCTTTTTTGGTTCGCAAAATAGATGACGGTCTTCGCCTCTTGTTGCCAGAACAAAACTTTGGTTTGTATATCTCCAGGTATAGAAATGTTCTCATCGTCCATCAGCTTCTTATTGCCCAGAAAATAATGGATGGTGTTAACACTGGCTTTTACACCCTTACCGGTGATACTTTCAAATGAACTCAGGCTTGTGGACTTAGCGTTTTCTTCTTTCAACTTTTCAACGATAGCCTGCGCCAAAGGATGTTCGGACTGCACTTCAATGGTGTACAAAATATTTTTCAAATCATCTTGACCGCTTGAAGCGATTTGACGGCTCGGATCAACCCAATGCATATTGGTGACAACGGGCTTGCCTTCGGTGATGGTTCCGGTCTTATCTAAGATGATGGCATTTACTTTATGTGCCAGTTCAAGGCTCTCAGCATCTTTGATCAGGATGTTGTTCTCGGCACCTTTACCAACTCCAACCATGATCGCAGTGGGTGTGGCCAGACCCAACGCACAAGGACAAGCAATTACTAAAACTGTAACCGAAGTGAGCAAGGCGTGTGTAAAGGCATTGTCTCCGCCAAAAATCATCCACGTGATGAAAGTTAAAATGGAAATGCCAATCACGATGGGAACGAAAATTCCAGCAATCTTATCCACTAATTTCTGAACGGGTGCTTTGCTACCCTGTGCTTCCTGCACCATTTTAATAATTTGTGCCAGAATGGTATCGCCACCCACTTTTTGCGCTTCAAACTGAAAGCTGCCTTTTTGATTGATGGTTCCGGCAAAGACTTTATCGCCAACTTTCTTTTCAACCGCCACAGGCTCGCCAGAGATCATGCTTTCATCCACAAAAGAAGAGCCTGACAGCACGGCACCATCCACAGGAATTTTTTCTCCAGGCCGCACGAGCAATGTATAGCCAACCTTCACCGAGGCAATAGGAATTTCTTTTTCTGTTCCATCGATAATAGTCAAAACCGTTTTGGATTGCAGCCCCATTAGTTTCTTAATGGCCGAGCCTGTGCTTGATTTTGCTCTTTCTTCCAACAATTTTCCCAATGAAATAAAGGTGATCACAACGGCAGCCGCTTCATAATATACATGCGGGTGAATGCCGAGGTTGTGCCAGAATTCAGGAAAGAAGGTATTGAACATACTAAACAGAAATGCAATGCCGGTAGAAAGCGCCACCAGCGTATCCATGTTAGCTTTACCAAAGCGTGCTTGCTTCCAGGCATGAACAAAAAATGTACGGCCGAAATAGAAAACCACGGGAGCTGATAATATCATGGAGATGTAATTGCCATAGGGCATATCCATAAAAAACATCCCGATGATCACAACCGGTACAGAAAGAATGGAAGACCAGATGGTTCGGCTTTTCACTTCTTCATAATGCTTGAGTTGTGCTTCCTCCTTGACGGCTTGCGGATCTTCCACATCCACCACCAAGTCATATCCAATGGAGCGAACGGCATTTTGAAGATCGGCTGGTTTGGCGATGGTGGGATCATATTCCACCAAAGCCGTTTGGTTGGCAAAGTTTACCGAGGCATCCTTAACCCCGGCAGTTGCTTTGAGCATGGACTCTACGCTAACGGCACAAGCTGCGCAGGTCATTTCAAGTACGGGCAACGACTGCTTGATCAGCTTGCTTATTTTTTTTGCAGGAGGATTTACGGCTATGGTTGACATAAATTTTGTGTTTGAATTTCAATACAATTATACACCACTTAAACACCTTTAGTTTTATACAATTCCGTTTTTGAGTTATAGGATTATGATTCATGGGTTTCCATCTCGTTGAGCCGGCCATCGGTCATAACAAGAAAAGGCTCCTGATCGGGAGCCTTTCTATTTTTTAAATGGGTTGAATCAAAAAACCTTCGCCATGTACTCACAGACAGAAACTGCGTGTGCTGAAAAT
>JANOQB010000098.1:0-2832 GCA_031422215.1 Cytophagales bacterium
AAATGTTCTGGTACGGTGATGCTCTTCCTGATTCATGATGTATTTAATTACAATATCCCGTTGGCTTTTAGCAAAGGAAAACGCCCCATAACCAGACTGCCACTGAAACTTACCTTTTACATAATGCTGGTCATTAATCCATCCACTGCTACTTGCTTTTACAGCACTCATAAAATCCGATATGCAGATAGTAACCGGCATTCCGAACAAAATATGTACATGGTCTTTCCATCCACCTACGGCCAGCGATCTTGCTTCCTTGCCGGTGATAATACCGGAGATATATTGGTGTAAAGTGTCGCGCCAATCTTTGGTTATAAAATTATCGTGGTGTTTTACAGCAAAACACGGAATGGATGGTGATTTGAGAATATGTATTTGGCATAGAAATGTCGCCCCGATGGGGCTGGTTTTGTTTCGATTTTTGTTGTTACCAAAATACCGCCCCGATGGGGCTGATCTAATGGTTTCTTATCATTCTATCAAAATGCCCCGCTGGGACTGGTTTGTTGTTTCGTTTTTGTTGTTACCAAAATGTCGCCCCGCAGTGCTTTAAAAAGTGTGCAAAATAAAGCCCTTCGGGCTGAGAGTTGGTAAAAGTTATAGTAATGACCCACGGCACTATTCATTTTGGCAACGCCCATCGGGCTGGAAGTTTCGTAAAAAATTCGGCACCGTCATATTGTTTTTTGTTGAAGGGTCTTTATTACCAAGAATACTGATGTAAGGTGTAGAGGATTTCGCGGCCTGGCACTGTGCCATTTCCAAAATCCTTACCTTTAAATTTCATCTTCAACATATAACAACCACGCCATGATCACTGCATTACAACTGATTACCGAGATCGAGTTTGCCACTTCGCGCAGCAGCGGCCCAGGCGGACAAAATGTAAATAAAGTGAACTCCAAAGTTATACTCCGGTGGAATGTGCTGCACTCCACGCTGATCACTGACGAACAAAAAGTATTTCTGCTAAACAAACTATCTGCTCAACTCACCCGCGAAGGCGAGCTCATTATAACTGCGCAGGAAAGCCGGTCGCAATTTCAAAACAAAGAAACCGTGATTGAAAAGTTTGATGCCCTGCTGCGCAAAACACAGACAAAGCCAAAAATCCGAAAAGCCACCAAGCCCTCCAAAAACGCTAAAGCAAAACGTGTGGACAACAAAAAGCGCCACGCTGAGAAAAAGCAGTGGCGCAAGAAGTTGGAGTGAGAAACAATGTGAAACCCCGGCAAAGGATAGAAGTGCAAAGCCCGAAGTGCGTTGGACTTGTGCGCAGCCGGACTTGGAACGAATAGCCTGGTGGCACCTCGCCATGCCGCCATATATTTTCTTGCCATAAGCGAGATGGAGCCAGAAATTAGCTCAGCACTCTCTCTACAATCTTCCCGGATTTTTTGTTTTTCAAAATCACTTTCTTGGCTCCATAGTGCGTCACTTCTTCTTTCACTAAGTAATGGTCGGCATCGTATTCGGTAAGATGTGCATCCTTCGATACGCCCACACGGCCGCGCCAGATGTCGAGCTTCACAGGTTCCCATAATTTACTTTTGGCAGAACGATAGGCGGCATCCAACACAGAGTTTACCACATAGCCATCATAAAATGTTTCTTTCGGCTGCGTGCCTTTTTCCATCGCGTTGAACATATCCATGAACATGTGGTTGTAGCCAAGTTCATTCAACTCATCGCCCACCGGAAATAGCCACCCCGAATTGCTCTCGGCTTTCTCGGCCACGTAGTCGGCACTTTTGCCGGTGGTAAACATTTCAAAACCGGTGCGCAAAAAGCTGTTGATCCAAATGGTGCCTTCGGTGCCCATCACCTCATCGCGCAAGTCCAGCCCACCGCGAAATGTCCAGCTTACTTCAAACTGGCCGATGGCCCCGTTTTCATATTTTACCAAACCAATGGCGTGGTCTTCGGCATCAATAGGTTTCACTTGCGTGTCGGCCCAGCACATCACCTCCACAGGCTTTATGTCTTTGCCGATGTAACTGCGGGCAATCTCCACACAATGACAGCCGAGGTCGAGAATGCAACCACCACCCGCCTGCTCAATATCCCAAAACCAATCGCTGTGCGGGCCTGGGTGTGTCTCCCGTGATTTCGCCCAGAGAATTCTTCCCAGCGCTCCGTTCTTCACACTCTCATGCGCTTTCAAAAACTTGGGCGTGTAAACCAGATCTTCGAGGTAGCCATTGAAGATGCCTGCCTTCTCCACGGCCAGCAACATGCGCTTGGCTTCTTCGGCATTGCGGCCCAGGGGTTTCGTGGTGATCACCGCCTTCTTGTGTTTGCAGCAGAGGTTCACGGCCTCTTCATGTAGGTTGTTTGGAAGTGAGATGCACACCACGTCCACTTCGGGGCGGTTGATCGCTGCTTCCATATTGGTGGTTTGAAATGCAACCTTATAATCTTGCGCAAACTTTTTTACACTTTCTTCCTTGCGGGAATAGATGGTGACGATTTTGTCTTTACTTCTGTAGCCTTGAAGCGAGTCTGCATAAAAGCGGCCGATGAAGCCGGAACCGAGCATTGCTATATTCATATTCTGTAAAATTTAACTTTCAATTTATGGTTTAATGTTTTATTTCAAAAATTGTGTTCAACTGATTTTTATTCATGAATTTTTCTTAGTGAACCTTTGTGCCTTGGTGTCTTTGTGGCTCAATTTTCGTACACCTCACTTTGCCACGAAGACACTAAGGCACGAAGAGCACGAAGTACGTAACATCAGTTATCCAGCCGGTTTCACTTTGTCTCTATCCTTAAAAAACAACAGGAACAACAACAGCACTCCGCCCGCTATTGCCGCAGGCACCATCC
>JANOQB010000099.1:0-6924 GCA_031422215.1 Cytophagales bacterium
GCATCCAAAAAGATAAAATATTTTCCTGTGCTATTTTTTATTCCAGCATTGCGTGCAGCCGAGAGTCCACTGTTGGCCTGATAAATATATTTTATTTCTGCAAAGCCAGCGGCACATTCCTTTGTGTTGTCTGTCGAGCCATCATCCACCACAATGATCTCTGTATTTCTATAACTCTGCGCCTTCACGCTGTTGATTGCATCGGGCAAAAAACGCGCATGGTTATAACATGGGATGATCACCGAGATCATTGGCTGCTCCAAGGAAGTGTCATTCATTGCCTGCAAAAAGTTTTGGGTCTGTGTTGCGATGTTTCCAAAAATAAAACAAACCCGAAATCAAACCGCGCATTTCTGATAGCACAGTGCGGTATCGAAACCTGTATCGGGGAAAACCACGGAGCAAAAGATAAGCGTAATATTTGGGAACATGAAAAAACAAATGCCTGATGTTGCCGCTATGACCAAATGCTTTATGCTGAATGAGGATAGCCACGGCAAAGCCACGCATGTATGAGTAGAGTTGTTTGTGCAAACCGTTCATTGATTCGCGATGCAAGTGATGCACCACTGCACGCGGGTTGTACTGAATCGAAAACCCATTGGCCAGAATGCGATACCATAGTTCCGAGTCGCCACTACATCCGGCAGCCCCAACGTCAAGTCGCTCATCAAAATATCCAACTTTTCTGAGCACATCTTTTTTGAAAGCCATGTTGGCCCCGGCACCCACATCCCACACGGGCGCACCCGAATGAACAGTGTTTTTGAAAAATTGTGGATCAAATAATTTGTCCACATAACCCCGGTTGAAAGGCCAATGCTTTTCAAATATCATTTGTGCTTCCGTTTTAAGTTCGGATGCCATCACTAAGCCTGTCATGGCAGAAATAGTGGGATCATTAAAAGTTTGATAAACTTGATAAACCCAATTCCGTTGAGGCTTGGTGTCGTCATCGGTATAAGCGATTATTTCTTGTGTTGCCATTCGCGCCCCCGTGTTCCTGGCCACATCCAAACCGGGCTTGGGTTCGCGCACATAGCGAACATTAAATTTTGATGCCACCTGTTTTGTCCTTTCATCCTTTGATGCATTGTCCACCACAATGATTTCCGCAGGCATGCACACTTGTTTCATCAGGTAGGTAAGGCAACTGTTCAAATAATCCGGCCTGTCGCGTGTGCAGATGATAACCGATACCGGACAGGACGATGGCATTGCCGCACTCAATGGCTCTGCAAAAATTGCGCGGCACAACTCTTTCAAAATCTCTAAATCATCCGGCTTTACAATTTCCAATACGGATTTATTTTTCTTTGA
Source organism: Cytophagales bacterium (assembly GCA_031422215.1). Taxonomy (GTDB): domain Bacteria; phylum Bacteroidota; class Bacteroidia; order Cytophagales; family Cyclobacteriaceae; genus ELB16-189. Next base: position 1,321 of record JANOQB010000099.1, read on the forward strand.
ATAGGATTGCAACGCAGGCCACACGGAGTCAATACATTTTTTTTGGATGTTCTCGTTTGTCCATTGCCCTTTCGGGGAAAGGTAAAACTCTCCGATAGGCACAGTGCTCCACCAAAAAACAAAATAATGACGCTCCAAGTTATAGATGGCCAACGGCAAGTCGTTCACTGAAAGATCGACATGGTGGATTTGGTATGGAGTGAAAGAAGCCAATGAATATCAGATTTTTTAGGAGGTGGTTTTTTGTTTTAATTGAAATGGAAACTTTGGTCGCACATATCCCGGCCACTTGCCATACCAATTCACATTCTCTCGAAAATCTTCCACGTCAATTGAAATACATTCCTCAAGAACAAATACCTGTACCGATGTATCCTTGATGATCTCCAAGGTAATGTTATACGAACCATCATTTAAAAAATCACCGGGTATATCGCAGTGTCCTTCCACCAAGCCCTCCGTAAAATCGTATGCCTGTGAACTCACATCAAAAATGCATTCGCCACTTTGTGAATATACCTGAAGCCCCACACAAAGATTGGCGGCCTTCCTGTTCCAAAATTGAAACGTTATCGTCAAGGGTGTACGTATGTCAATCGGATCGGTGACATTTTTCAAATGGGGAATCAACGTCACTGATTTCATCCTCACCGAATCGTTGCCGGGAGCTTCCGTGCTATCGGGCCACTCCTGAGAGGTCATGTGTTTTTGATTTCCTCCCATATAGGAATTGACAATATCCTGGACAGGGCCGATGTCAGTTACTTTTCCTTTTTGCAAAATCATGGCCCGGTTGCAAAGGTTGGCTATGGCCTGCATGTTGTGACTTACAAAAAGAATGGTACGCCCTTGTTTGGTTGACACTTCGCGCATTTTGCCAATGCACTTTTTTTGAAATTCGGCATCGCCCACGGCAAGCACTTCATCCACAATCAAAATATCGGGCTCGAGATGCGCTGCCACAGCAAACGCCAGCCGCATATACATGCCAGAGGAATATCGCTTTACGGGGGTATCAATAAATTGTTCAACACCGGAGAAATCTACGATCTCATCAAACTTGTTTTTTATTTCATGTTTGTTCATTCCCAAAAAATGCCCATTGAGATAAATGTTTTCCCTGCCCGATAATTCGTTATGAAAGCCTGTTCCAATTTCAAGCAGGCTGTTGATCCGTCCTCTTCCTCGTATGATACCTTCAGAAGGAGTGATCACCTTGGAAAGTATCTTCAACAAGGTTGACTTGCCAGCACCATTGCGGCCTATTATACCGAAGACTTCACCTTCTTTTACATCGAACGAAACATTTCGCAGGGCCCAAATAAAATCCGTGCTTTGGCCTGGCACTTTTTTGGCCTCCGAAAAAAATGGATCCTCTTTCTTTAAAACTTGCGACATCCACCAGCGCGTAATGTCCTGCCGGAACGAACCGGTACCCACTTTGCCCAGCGCATAGAGCTTCGAAAGATTTTCTATTTCAATTACTGGAGACATCTGTTTATACTAGTTTCATTTTAATCCTACTTGTCATGTTTACACACCTATCGAAATCGAAAGCGTTCTCCCTCTCCTCTGGAGAGGGGCTAGGGGTGAGGTCAGAGTCGCGCAATGATTTCTCACATCAAGAAAATTTCAATTAACTCTGCTTTGAAACCTCACCCCAGCCCTCTCCACAGGAGAGGGTGAGGCTCGAGTGAAACTTTGCGTTTAATTTTAAGTTCATAGCAAGATTTTAAAATCGTATTTATTATTGCCCCGTAAAGGATTACAGTACATCCTGCAATTTGCTTCCGTACTTATTGAACAACATAGAACCAAAAACAATTAGTACAATCATCACCACAGCACTATACAACAACTGAAGGTAACTGAATGTGCCGCTCCCTAAAAAGGCAAACCGAAAGAACTCAAATACCGGAGTGAGCGGATTGGCCACAACAAATAGTTGTATGTCGCCACTCACAACAGAAAGTGGATAGATAACGGGTGTGGCAAACATCAACAGGCGTATGCCCAAATGAATTACGTTAACAAGGTCGCGGTACTTGGCTGTGAGCAGTGAAAACATCATGCCCAGGCCCATGCCCAATCCGGGTGCTAAAATCAATGTGACCAACAACGCAGGAATCCATCGCCAAGGAAATACTTCAAAGTCTTTCACAAAAATGAAGAACATTAACAGCAATGCAAAAATTGAAAACTGGATGGCAAACCGGATCAGGTTAGTGGCCACAACAGAGAATGGAATGATAAGGCGAGGAAAATAAACTTTCTCGAACAACTGCGCATTTTGTGTGAACGTAAAAGCCGTGCCCATAAAAGTTTCCGAAAACAGGTTCCACACGATGATGCCGCAAAAATAAAAAAGATACGAAGGTGTGCCACCCGTAGAAAGGCCAACGGCTTTTTCAAAAATGAGTACGTAGGTGATCAGCGTGATGATGGGCTGATATACAATCCACATCGGCCCAAGAAGTGTTTGCTGATGGTGGACGAGAAAATCCCTTCGGATAAGGCGGAGAAGCAAATGCCTGTAAGTCCAAAGTTCTTTCCAGTTCCAACTGAACCAGGACGATTGAGGAACAATGGACCAATCCCAATCTTTCATTTTTTAACTATGATTTTTTTTCTGTGGGACTAAGGAGCATCCTCATAGCGTGGCCATGTCAATCACGAACCGGTACCGAACATCGCCTTTGAGCATGCGCACATAAGCGGCTTCAATGTCTTTGATGGCAATCACTTCAATATCGGACACGATATTGTTGGCCGCGCAGTAGTCGAGCATTTCCTGGGTTTCGCGGATGCCGCCAATCATGGAGCCGGCCAATGTTTTTCTTTTTGGTATCAGGCTAAAGGCCGCCACCGGAACTGGCGCTGGCGGTGCACCCACCAACACCATGGTGCTATCCGTTTTGAGCATGGCAAGATAAAGATTGAAATCATGCTGGGCAGAAACAGTATCGAGGATAAAGTCAAATTGATTGCGCACTTTGGCAACAGCCTTTTCGTCTTTGGTATAGACAAAATTATGAGCGCCCAACCTTTTTGCATCGGCTTCTTTATTGGCCGATGAACTCAGTACCGTTACCTCGGCACCAAATGAAACGGCCAGCTTCACGCCCATGTGGCCAAGGCCACCCAGTCCAACAACAGCAACCTTCTGCCCTTTGCCAACCTTCCAATGGCGGAGCGGAGAATAGGTGGTAATGCCCGCGCACAATAGCGGAGCCACGGCATTCAAAGGAAGTTTATCAGAAATCCTCAACGTATAATTTTCATCCACCACAATAAAATTTGAATACCCTCCATACGTAGGTGTCTTCTTGTCCATTTCATAACCATTGTACGTGCCGGCCATGCCTGTTTCACAATACTGCTCGTTGCCTTTAGTGCAACTTGCACACGTGCGGCATGAGTCCACAAAGCAACCCACACCGGCAAGGTCACCAACTCTAAAATTTTTTACCTTCTCCCCTACTTTGGAAATTTTTCCAACAATCTCATGGCCGGGCACCATCGGGTAAATAGAACCGCCCCACTCATCGCGAACCTGGTGCAAATCGGAATGGCACACCCCACAAAATTTAATATCGATCAATACATCATGGGGCCCCACTTCCCTACGCTGGAAATTAAACGGGGAAAGCGGAGAAGTCGCACTTTGTGCAGCATAGGATTTAGTAGCAATCATTATAGGGTTTCTTTACTTTTAAGATTGGACAAATTACAACGTATTAATTGAGAGATCAAAGCAAAAAAGTGGGACCCGATTTATTCCATCAAAAATATTATCTAATAATTTCCATCAAGAGTGAAACCTTTATCGTAATATTACGATTATAAGCACACATGGGCCTTTCCAAAACAGAAGAATTTACCAAAGTCCAAAACGAGATAGCCACGTTGGCCAAGGCATTGGGGCATCCCGCGCGCGTGGCCATACTGCAATATCTGAGCGAACGGCAATCGTGCGTGTGTGGCGATATTGTTGATGAACTTCCACTCTCGCAATCAACCGTTTCGCAGCATTTGAAAGAACTTAAGAAAGTGGGTTTGATCAAAGGTGACATTGAAGGGCCTACCGTATGTTACTGCGTTGACCTGAAAGCACTTGCTAAAGCCCGTAAACTATTGGCCGATTTGTTTCAGCAAGTTCAGCAAAACTGCTGTTAAAAAAATGGGTGCATTTCAAAGTGTCATGCTCCAAAGACCTACAGGATTTTTAAAAACTTGGAGGTCTCGCAATTTTACGATAAGCAATAAATTATAAACCAACTCAAATATGACAACTACCGAAGATATCAAACAATTAGTAAAGGAAAAGTACAGCGAAATTGCTGACCAAAGCACAAATCAAAATAAGGCCAGTTGCTGCGGTGGCACATGCGGCTGTGCCACCATTGATGAGGCTATCATGGCCGAGGATTACTCCAACCTGAAAGGATATGAAGCCAATGCCGATTTAGGATTGGGTTGTGGGCTGCCCACCGAGTTGGCCAAAATAAAAGAAGGCGATGTGGTGGTGGACCTTGGCTCGGGCGCAGGCAACGATGCCTTGGTGGCCAGGGCTATTGCCGGGCCAACTGGAAAAGTGATCGGAGTGGATTTCACCGAAAGGATGATTGAAAAAGCAAGGACGAATGCGGAGAAGCTTGGTTATAACAATGTGGAATTCCGTTTTGGTGACATCGAAAAAATACCGTTGACTTCCAACGTGGCCGATGTGGTGGTCAGCAATTGCGTGATGAACCTGGTGCCCGACAAGGCAAAAGCATTTGGTGAAACTTATAGGATACTGAAGCCCGGAGGTCACTTTAGTATTTCGGATATTGTTTTGGTGGGCGAACTTCCCGATGGGCTTCGCACCAATGCCGAAATGTATGTGGGGTGTGTGGCCGGTGCCATCCAGAAAGATGCCTATGTGCAGACCATAAAAGATTCGGGATTTGTAAATATTCAAATCCAAAAAAATAAGAAGATCAACATTCCTGAAGAAATTCTTTCGGCTTATTTAAGCGATGAAGAATTGAAGAATGCAAAACGTGAAGGGTCGGGCATTTTCAGCATCACCGTGTATGCCGAAAAACCGATGGAACAAAAAAAGACAAAGCAGGAAGAAAAGGCAGCATGCTGCGGAGCGGATTCAACATGTTGTTGAGAGACGGTAACCTTGCACAAATGTTTTATAGAAGCACTTCAGCCGCCATATTGCCAAACCGATGTTATGTGATATTTCTAAAATCTCAAGATGCACTTTATTAAAAGCAATCAGATCAGCATCGTAATCTTTTTTCGTTCCGTAAAGCCGAGATTCGGAGGTACATTTTCAACTAACCCTTTATTTTTTTTTTGCTTCTTCAAATTTATCCGGGTATTGTTTAATGATACCACTTGCAAGTACGGTTCCCATTTCTACCATGTGTTGACGGGCTTCATCAAATTTTTTAACTGCATTGGCATAATCATTTTTTAATAAATCAACTGCATAAGCAGTAGTTTGGTCTATGTGAGTTTTCATCATGGGTTGGGTTGCAGTTGCTGGCCAATTTTTAGGGTTTGCTGCAGTTAGAAATTCGGCAATATCCTTAGCGTTTGCATACC
>JANOQB010000100.1:0-10769 GCA_031422215.1 Cytophagales bacterium
ATATACCCGCAGAACTTTGTCGGGCGAATTTATCATAGCCAACAAACACCTGATGAAGGACCTGATCAGCTTAGGATTGTGGAGTGAGAACATGCGCCAGAAGTTGATTTCAACCAACGGCTCGGTGCAACCCATTGCCGAGATACCCCAACATATTAAAGACATTTATAGAACCGTGTGGGAGATTCCGCAAAAGGCCATCATCGATATGAGTGCCGACCGCGGTGCCTACATTTGCCAATCGCAGAGTTTGAACATTCACCTGACCGATCCGAATTTTGGCAAACTTACCTCCATGCACTTTTACGCTTGGAAGAAAGGGTTGAAAACAGGCATGTACTATTTGCGCTCTACAGCTGCTGCCGATGCCATCAAGTTTACCCTTGATAAAACGGCCATGCAACAACCATTCATTCAAGCCGCACCCACAGTTGCAAATGTTTCCGAACCCGTTGCCGTGTATGCAGCAACCCCCGAATCGCAACAAGCCATTCCATACGATCAACCGGACTATGAACAGAAGCGTGCCGACATGGCTTGCTCATTGGACAACCCGGATGCATGCGAAGCATGTGGATCGTAGCCTTCAAGAATCCCAAACAAAAAAGCCCTGCGAGATGCGGGGCTTTTTTATTTAGTCCTCCTTGTACCAGCTTGATGCGACCTCTAATTGTTCATCTATTTTATTCGCATTGAAAGATTGATTTAAAAAACATGCTATGTCGGTCATAAAAATCCCTATGCTTTATGTGGGTTCAAAAGGCGAGAAGACCCTTTATGTCCTATTTGATAGTGGTGCCAACTTGTCGTGCATCCATCCTGATTTTGCCACGATTGCCCACCGGGAGAATTTAGGGAGAACACGATTGATATCCACTGCTTCGGAAGCTCATTTTATAGAGGTGACAGAAGTTGTCCGTTTGGATTTTTATATGAATGATGTCTTATTGAGTGATGAATTTTTGGTTGTGCCCGGTTTGAGTGAAGAAGTGATTATTGGCTCTTCCACCATGCAAAAATGGAGGATCAAATTAAATTTTGAACACGACAAAGCAACCGTAGATCCGAAAGTTGCCAAAATGCAATTGAAATAAAAGATTAACCCTTACTAAAAAGGTAAATCATCGCTGGCGGTGCTGTCGGGCACAAACGAATCTTGTGTGGCCGGTGGAGGCATATCGCGATTGGGAGCCCCTTCGGTTTGCCTGGCAACTTTCCATGCGCGCACATCGGTGTACCAACGGCCGTTGTATTCGCGGCTCTCAATATTGATGGAGGCCGTGATCTTCTCACCGATCGATAGTTTTATCTCGTCCACTTTTTCGCCCCACAAATGGAGACAAAGTTTTTTGGGGAACTGGCCGGGAATTTCAATAATGAATTCTTGCTTTTTCCATGTTCCACCATTTTTTCCCTGCCCGGACTGAACGGGCAAAAGGTTTAAGACTGTTCCGCTGATTTCCATATAAAATTTATAGTTAAGATTTCCGTTCAGTATTATTCCAAATATATGGAATTTGTATTTCGCTTTACATAGCCCCATTCTTGATCTCTTCCACCACGGTAGGATCCAACAGTGTGGAGGTGTCTCCCAAATTACTGGTTTCGCCCTCGGCCACTTTGCGTAAAATCCTGCGCATGATTTTTCCTGAGCGTGTTTTGGGCAGCCCGCTCACAAATTGGATCTTGTCGGGCTTGGCTATCGGGCCTATTATTTTAGAGACCATCTCGCGGATTTCCAACCTAAGATTATCCTCTTCGTGAGGCTTATCATAACAAATCACATAGGCATAAATTCCTTGCCCTTTAATGTCGTGCGGGAAGCCCACCACGGCCGATTCGCATACAGCCGAATGTTCATCGATGGCACTTTCAATTTCTGCTGTGCCCATGTTATGGCCCGACACAATAATAATATCGTCCACCCTGCCGGTGATGCGATAGTATCCATCTTCATCGCGCTTGCAACCATCGCCTGTAAAATATTTACCTGGGAATGTAGAGAAGTAAGTGTCTTTAAATCGTTGATGGTCGCCATAGATGGTGCGTGCCATGGCAGGCCACGGAAATTTTATTGTCAATCTTCCCTCCACACCGTTCTCCGTTAATTCGTTTCCGTTTTCATCCATCACGGCAGGCTGCACACCGGGCAAGGGCAATGTGGCAAATGCGGGTTTCAATTTGGTGACGTTGGCAATGGGCGAAATCATAATCCCACCAGTTTCAGTCTGCCACCACGTATCAACGATAGGGCACTCACCCCTACCGATATTTTCATGGTACCAATGCCACGCTTCCTCATTGATGGGCTCGCCTACGGTGCCTAAAATTTTTATTGAATGAAGGTCGTACTGCTTAACAAAACTCAGTGGTGCTTTTTCCAAAGACCTGATGGCGGTGGGAGCCGTATAGAAAATATTCACCCGGTGCTTTTCGGCCACATGCCAGAAGCGGCCCATATCGGGCCACGAAGGAATACCTTCAAACATAACGGTAGTTGCCCCGGCCGAGAGCGGACCATACAATATATACGAGTGGCCCGTTACCCAACCCACATCGGCCGTGCACCAAAACACAACCTCACCCCTTCCCTCTCCAGAGGAGAGGGTGTCGTATTGAAATACCGTGCGAAATGTATAGTTGACATAAACCATATAGCCTCCACACGTATGCACCATTCCCTTAGGCTTACCTGTAGAACCCGATGTATAAAGTATAAATAGCAAGTCTTCCGAATCCATCTGCTCAGCAGGGCATTGTGCCGAAACCTTCGTCATCTCTTCGTGCCACCACACATCACGGCCTGGCTTCATAGTGACATGGCCCAGGGTCCTCTGAAAAACAATTGTTTTTTTTACAGTAGGGCATTTCAACAGTGCTTCATCAACTATTGCCTTCAAGTCAATTTTTTTATCGCCCCGAAACGAACCATCGGAAGTAAGCACCACATTGCAACCCGAATCATTGATGCGATCGATGAGTGAGCCAGCAGAAAATCCGGCAAACACTACGGAGTGAACCGCCCCAATGCGCGCACATCCCAATATCGCGTAAGCCACTTCGGGAATCATAGGCATATAGATGCAAACCCGGTCTCCTTTTTTTACACCCTGATTTTTCAGCATGTTGCCTAAGCGGCAAACATTGTCAAACAACTCCTGATAAGTAACGTATTTAGATTCTTCATGCGGGTCATTCGATTCCCAAATGATGGCTGTTTGGTTTGCCCGGTGCGGAAGGTGACGGTCTAAACAATTTTCGGTGATGTTCAGTTTGCCTCCCAAAAACCATTTTACTTCGGCTTTATGAAAATCCCACTCAAGAACTTTGTCCCATTTTTTTTGCCACTGAAAATCAGCGGCCACTTCGGCCCAGAAGGTTTCGGGATTTTCAATGCTTTCTGTATAGACTCTTGAATATTCAGTCTGGGATTTTACTATTTTCATCTTTTGTTTCTGTTTAGCACCCTGAAAATACTGATCTATTTATAGAGTAAAAAAAAAGTAAGGAAAATTTGTAATTTACTTTTGATGGTGTTCGGTTATTGACTGATGAATGGAAGATTCCTTTATTAAAGACGAACTATTGGTGGTGCTTGTGCTCTATCAAAAGGGTCTGCTTGAAAGCGTTGCCTATAAATCGCTGTCGGTCATGGGTGAATGGATGCCCTCTAAAATCAAAACAAATTACCTGATTTATGCAAGATAATATTACCGCCTCTATCGTAGTCTATAAAAATAACCCGACCTATTTATCTAAGGCTATTTCCAGTTTTTTGACCGGGGCACCTCAGGGAAAATTATTTATCGTTGACAATTCCCCAGACAACTCGCTGCGCCCCCTTTGCTTGGGAAACCGGATATGGTATTTTTTTCCCGGAAGAAATCTAGGCTTCGGCACGGCTCACAACCTGGCCATCCGCAAAGCAATGGAATTGAATTGTTCCTATCATCTCGTTCTTAATCCGGATATTTTTTTTGAAGAGTATGTACTGTCAGGCATGTTAGATTTCATGAACCATCATCCGGCTGTTGGGCTTGCAATGCCCAAAGTGCTTTATCCCGATGGGAGGCTACAATATTTATGCAGGCTATTGCCTTCACCTCTCACACTTATTGCCAGGCGCTTGGGTTCTAGGTTTAAATTTTTTAGCTACCGGAGCCACCTTTGTGAGTTGCGATTTTCCGGCTACAACCGCATTATGGACGTGCCATTCCTTTCGGGGTGCTTTATGTTCTTGCGGGTGGAGGCACTCAAAAAAGTAGGGCTGTTTGATGAACGTATCTTCCTCTACACCGAAGACATAGACTTGACGCGTAGAATACACCGCCATTTCCGCACAGTGTTTTATCCTTATGCTACTATTTATCACTACCACGAGCGTGCTTCTTATAAAAACATACACACTTTTTTTCATCATATTGTTAGCACGATGAAGTATTTCAATAAATGGGGTTGGCTTTATGATCCGGAGAGAAAGGCGATCAACCGAGTTACGTTGCTTAAACTGGCTCAATGAACCCTTGCTTCGAACCTAATAAATTTATGGAGCCGCTGGCGGCCTGGATAGGTTTTTTATCAAACAGCAAATCATTTATACATTGCATTTTATTTTTCTTTTCTCTATCATTTGCCTAACCGAAACCGCTATGGCCATTCAAAAAGGGATTGTGTTTTACAGTTTGTTTGGGTCGATGATCTTTTTTCAATTCAAACCCTTTGCAGCCATTTCTTTTAAAATCACCAGCGCGTGAAACACCTTACTCAGCATAATGCGTTATCCAAAAGCATTCTTAAAACATTGCTATACTTTGATATTTTTCGATATCCACTCACGGCCGCGGAGGTTTTTAAGCACTTAACAACCAATCATGTTACACCTGATGATGTCACTCGTGCATTGGCCCAGCTTAGTGATCAATCGATTATTTATCCAATTGCTGATTTTTATAGCATACAAAATAATCTTGCCTTGGGCAGCCGTAGGGTGCAAGGCAACCAAAAGGCACTAATGAGTTTGCCAATGGCAAGGAAAAAGGCCATGTTCATTTCTAAATTTCCTTTCGTAAGAGCAGTGATGGCTTCGGGTTCATTATCAAAAGATTATATGGATGAGCATTCTGATTTGGATTTTTTTGTGATCACCAAACCTAACCGCCTGTGGATAGCCCGGATGCTTTTAACGCTGTACAAAAAAATATTTCTTTTTAATTCACACAAATTTTTTTGCGTCAATTATTATGTGGATGAGGAACACTTGGAGATTGAGGAGAAAAATATTTTCACGGCTACCGAACTGGCCACACTAATCCCGCTATGCGGAAAGGAACATTATTCGCAATTGATGACGGCCAACGATTGGATAAAAAAATATTTGCCCAACCATGCCCCTCGCCCAGTTGAACACGTGGCTGCCTACGAGCCGAGTTGGATCAAACGCAAATTAGAAGTAGGCATCAACTTAGTTGGGGCTAACCCCTTGGAGCGGAGTTTTATGAACTTACTGGCCAAGCGATGGGAGAAACGCTATCAAGCCACCTATTCCAAACCCGATTTTGAAGTTGCCTTCAAGACGAAAGAATATGTTTCGAAGGGACACCCCAATAACCATCAGCGAAAAGTATTGGACCTTTACCAGCAAAAATTGGATGATTTTGCAAAGCGATTGAACATCAACTGGAATGACTAAAGTTTTATTCACGCATAGTTATTTTTATAAGCTTGACCAAAAGCAGTGGCGGTTTAAGCAACCGTATCCACCACTTGGAACATTGCAAGCCGCCTCTGTGATGCGCACTGCCGGTTTTGATGTTTCTATTTTTGATGTTGGGCTAAAGGAAACCCCAGAACAAATAAAACCAATCCTTGAAGAAGAGAAGCCAAACTACTTGGTCATTTATGATGACGGTTTCAACTACCTCACCAAAATGTGCCTCACCGTTATGCGCGAGGCCGCGTTCAGTATGGCCGAGTTCGCCAAGCAACAAGGCTGCAAAGTCATCATCAGCAGTTCTGATTCTACCGATCACTATGAAAAATATCTTCTGCATGGGGTGGACTATGTTATCCGGGGCGAAGGGGAAGAAACCTTGAAAGAATTGTTGAACAGCTTAGAAAAAAAAGAAACGCTCGAAACGATTGCAGGCCTTGCGTTCCAACAGAATGGTGAAACGGTGGTGACCAAACCGCGGGCCGTACTGCGCGATTTGGATTCTTTGCCATTGCCCTCTTGGGATTTGATAGACATTGAACCATACCGAAAACTTTGGCTCAAACATCATGGCTATTTCTCTCTCAACTTGGCCACTACGCGCGGCTGTCCTTACAAATGCAATTGGTGCGCGAAGCCTATCTATGGAAATCGTTATAATTCCCGATCGCCCGAACATGTTGTGAATGAAATAGAGTTGCTGTTGAAAAAATATCAGCCCGATCATTTCTGGATGAGCGATGATATTTTTGGATTGAAGCCAGGGTGGATACAAAAGTTTGAAACGTTGGTGACTTTGCGCGACTTAACATTCAAATACAAAATCCAATCGCGGGTAGATTTGCTGTTGGAAGAAAATACCATTGCAGCGTTGGCAAAGTCAGGAGCAGAAACAATTTGGGTTGGCGCGGAGAGCGGCTCGCAAAAAATATTGGATGCGATGGACAAAGGCACTACGGTGCAACAGATTGGTGAGGCAACCAAACTCTTGCAAGCGCATGGCATTAAGGTCGCCTTCTTTTTACAGTTCGGATACTTGGGCGAAACAAAGGAAGACATTGATACTACGATGAAGATGGTGCTCGATCTTATGCCCGATGAAATTGGAATTTCAATATCGTATCCCTTGCCGGGAACAAAATTTTACGACAACGTAAAAAGTCAACTGAAAGAGAAACAAAACTGGACCGATTCAGATGATTTGGCGATGATGTTCAGCAGCACTTTTACAAAAGAGTATTACAAAGAACTCCACCGCTACATTCATAGCGTTTATAGAAAGCGCAAGGGTTTTAAAAGCTGGAGTAAACTGCTGCACCGTCCACGCTATTTTAATGCTAAGGATTTGCGTGCCGCGTTAGCTGCTTTCTATTATGTGCCTGCAAGTTTTATCAGAAATAAAAAACTAAAACAGCTTGCTGCTACGGCATGATGAAGGCACCCTTTGACACAGTAGCCAAAAACTACGACTCGCATTTTACGCACAGTTCCATCGGGCAACTGCAGCGGCAGGCCGTGTGGCGCTATCTCGATGCGGTAATACCAACCTTAAAAGGTTTGGAAATTCTTGAATTGAACTGTGGCACTGGCGAAGATGCCATCGTGTTTGGCGAGCGCGGCTTCAATGTTGTGGCCACCGATATCTCGCAAGAAATGCTAAACGTAACCGATCAGAAGGCAAGGCAATATTCTATGCACCATCAAATCAGTTCAAGATATTTGAACGTAGAGGACTTTGATCAAGTGCTGTTCGACAAAAAATTCGACTTGGTCTTTTCCAATTTTGGCGGGCTTAATTGCGTGCATCCGAAATCATTTCAACTCTTGCTCGAAAAACTACCGGCCGTTCTTGCCCGTGGTGGCCGATTCATTGCTGTGATAATGCCACGCTTTTGCATTTGGGAAAGTTTGTACTTTTCTTTCAAGTTTCAGTTTAAGAAAGTATTTCGAAGGGCATCATCAAGCGAAAATTTCGTTACCTTAAATAGCAGCCAATTGTCCGTTTGGTATTATTCCCCACGCGAAATTCTCCGTTGGTCTAAAAATTACTTTGAACGGATAGCATTACGACCAATTGGATTTGCCCTGCCACCCTCCTACCTTGAAAAGTTTTTTGTAGATAAAAAGGGAATATTAAACGCTCTCAACGCAATAGAAAAAAAAACCGTTCGTATTGAGCAATTGGCCGGAGTGAGCGACCATTTTATAATTGACTTGAAAATGCGATGAACCTACTGCTCACCCACGCCTATTTTCTTTCGGAAGATATGAAAGAGCAAAAAATCATGAGGCCCTATCCGCCTTTGGGCATCTTATACATTTCAGCTTGGTTAGAGCAAAAAAATATTTCTCATCACGTATTCGACCCTACCTTTTCAAATAAAAAAGAATTTCAAGATTATATTTTATTGCATAAACCCCGCATGATCGGACTATATGCAAACCTGATGACTAAGTTGAATGTGATTGAAACCATCCGGTTTTTAAAACAACATCTCCCCCAAACAACTATTGTTCTCGGTGGGCCAGAGGTGCGGTATAGTGTAGAAAATTTTCTTCAACACGGTGCCGATTACATTGTGATTGGCGAAGGTGAGGAAGGCATGGCAGAGCTTTGCTCATTGTCCAATGAATCCTTGAAAGCAAGAGAAGCGGATACCATTGCAGGTATTGCTTTTGAAAAAGCCGACAAGGTTATCATTACCAAAGAGCGTGAAAAAATCAAAGACTTGGATGACCTGCCAAGCCCCAACCGAAAAGCAATCAAGTTGGAATTGTATTTGGAAGCATGGAAAAAACATCACGGCAACAGCACCATCTCTGTGAGCACTATGCGGGGCTGCCCTTACACATGCAAGTGGTGCAGCCGGGGCGTGTATGGGCTGAGCTACCGGAGACGATCGCCAGAAAAAGTGGTGGCAGAGCTTATTGAAATCAAGAGAAATTATAATCCGGATTCGCTGTGGTTTGTGGACGATGTGTTTACGATCAGTCATAAATGGTTAACTGGCTTTCGCGATGAATTGAAAGCAAAAAATATCAGAATCCCATACGAGTGCATTACCCGTGCCGACCGGATGAACGAAGAAGTGATTGAGATGCTGAAAGAAACCGGATGTTTCCGCGTGTGGATTGGTGCCGAAAGTGGTTCGCAAAAAGTAATTGATCTGATGGATCGAAGGGTGGATGTAAACCAGGTGCGCGAAATGATAAGGCTTACCAAAAGCCACGGGATTGAAGCAGGCACTTTTATTATGCTTGGCTATCCCGGAGAAACCGAAGCGGATATTAAAGAAACCATCCACCACCTGAAAGAATCCGATCCCAACTTTTTTACAATCACCTTGGCTTATCCAATTCGCGGAACTGAACTTTACCAAGAGGTAGAAACTCTTCAAATAGATCCGCCCGATTGGAGCAAGGGCACCGATAGGCAAATTGATTTTCAAAGAACATACTCACGAAAATATTATGATCATGCCATGCGTTGGGTGATCAACGAAGTGGGGTTACATCAAAAGAAAGGATTTCAAAAATTGCCATTGAAAGCAAAATCCCTTGCCTCTTTTATGCTCATGCAGTTTTATAAAAAGAATAAATCCGGGCTCCGGCATGAAAACTAATTGGTTGCTAAAAATTGATACACTCTTCGTCTGGCCGTATTTGTTAGGCAAATTTTTTCTCAGCAAAAGAAGCGTAAAAGAAAAAAACAGAAATGCTGTGTTGGTGATAAAACTTTTGGGGCAGGGAAGTATCATTCGCCTCGTTTCGTTTTACAGATCAAAAAACATTGATACCAAATCGTTCACGCTGATTACGTTCGACCGCAACCGGGAGATTTGCCAATACCTGCAATTGGAGAAAGTTCAATATGTAAGTTCACTATCCATAATTCGTTTTATCGTAAGCCTGTTTCGAATAACTCAATTTGCTTGGCGATTAAAACCACGTTGCATCATTGATCTTGAGCGGGCTTCATACTCAGTTAGCTGCTTCCGTTTTCTGCTTTCATTTATGGGAGGGTGCAAATCTCTCGGCTTTGATCTAAATCCATTGGTAATAAAAGGTTGTGTGCATACTCTTTCTGCCGAGGGCCGTACCATCCAACAACTATTTGGAGAGACTCTTTTCTTATTTGAAAAATCATACTTCCCCAAATCTATTCCTCATCCTAAAAAGGAAATTGATTTTTGTAAAGTGATCGTGAACATCAACGCGAGTGATTATGTATTGGGCCGCAGGTATCCAAGAGATTCTTTCAAAGAACTTCTCGTTCAACTTAGCCGATTGAATTTGTCGTTTTCTTTTTACCTCACGGGAAGTTCAACTGAGCATGAGTATGTGCAGGAATTGGTTGATGATTTAAAAAGTAAGATCAGTAACATTCATAATAGCGCGGGAGCTTGGAACTGGGCCCGTTTTGCCAACGAATTGGATAGCTGTGCTATTTTTATCACGGGCGATTCAGGGCCCATGCATTTGGCGGCCAGTAAAAGAATTCCAACCGTGGCTATCTGGGGCCCAACGCAAGCGGGCCAGTTTGGTTATGACTATGATGAGTTTTGCAATGTCTCTTTGTCTCTGCCTTGTTCACCTTGTTTCAATCATCCAAAATCGAAAGCACATCAGGCCTGCAACCATCACATCACCTGCATGAAAAATTTACCGCCTTCACAAATTGCTGCAACGGTAATGCGCGTGATAGAAAAGGAAAGGGCGAGGGCAAACAGTTTCTTAAAAGTGAATTCTGTGAATGCCGATAACCCATGAGCCGCCCGGTAAAATATATATTTCTCACGCTACTGATTTTCTTTTTTTTCTGGAAGGGTGTGATCCCCGCATTTACCATTGTGCATAGCGACTTTGCCAACTACTATGTGGCTGCACAATTAGTGGTTGAGCGCGCACCACTCGATTCGCTTTATAATAACCCATGGTTCCAACATCAAATCAAAAAGCAAAACATTCAAACGCTCGGCAAGTTTTCTCCGTTTCCCCCTATTTCCGCGCTCATACTAATTCCGCTTACTCCTTTTTCACCGTTAGGCGCACAGCAAAT
>JANOQB010000101.1:0-10363 GCA_031422215.1 Cytophagales bacterium
GTATTGTGGCGAACAACCAAATCCATCATTCAAAAAAATATCCTTCGGTGGTGAGGTTGCCGATTGTTAAATCTAAAAAGTAGGCAGTAGGCAGCATGCAGTAGGCTGTAATGAGGATGCTTAGAAATTGACAATTGACAAAAACCAACTAACAATATGTCTAACCATTCTCTATTTTGTCAACTTGTCTATCGGCAGGCAGGTCGTAGCTTTGTAAGCGGTCAATTTAAACAGTCATTTATGCTTAACTCAAAATAGTAACTGCGTACTGCCACCTATTAAACGTCCCACTTATGATAAAATCTTATTCGCTCCTATTCACTTTATACTTTGTTGCCCTTACTCAATTGTTTGCTCAAACCATTCCCCTTCCCGAACACCCGCGCCCCGATTTTGAAAGGGCACAATGGCAAAACCTGAATGGCGTTTGGCAATTTGAATTTGATTCCCTCGATCAGGGCATTTCTAAAAAATGGAACGAAGGCAACACATCGTTCGCACATAAAATCAATGTTCCCTTTCCATGGGGCTCGCAGTTGTCGGGCGTAAAAGACAAAGCCGATGTGGCTTGGTACAAAAGGGAAATCACCATAAGCCCCGACTGGAAAAACAAACGGACGTTTCTTACCCTTGGTGCCTCCGATTGGGAAACCACAATATGGTTAGATGGAAAATTTTTGGGCATCCACCAGGGCGGCTACACACCTTTTTCATTTGAACTGACAGCCCATCTCAAGTATGGCCAACCACAAAAATTAATCGTCCGTGTTGATGACAAGCGTAGGGATTTTACCCTTTACGGAAAGCAAGGCTACGGCAATGCGCGCGGCATCTGGCAAACGGTTTATGTGGAAGCCCGAGGAAAAGAATTTGTGGATGCGGTTCATTTCACGCCTGATATTGACAAAGAACAAGTAATCGTTGCTGCCTACTTTCCCACAGAAACAAATGCAGACACAAAACTTTCAATCACCATTAAGAATTTTCCTTTGGAGATCACGAAGGAGATAACCGTGCCGAAAGGAAAAGACAAAATAATTTTCACCGTGCCCATGCAGCACCCGCACCTGTGGTCGCTGGACGATCCGTATCTCTACGAAGTAGATGTTAGCTATGGCGATGATAGGGTACACACTTATTTTGGTATGAGAAAAATTTCCGTGGTGAATCTTCCGGGCACGGAATTTCCTTATGTGGCACTCAACAACAAACCCATTTATCTTCAGCTTACGCTGGATCAATCGTATCACCCGGAAGGCTTTTATACTTTTCCTACTGATGATTTCATGCGGAGGGAAATTGAACTCACCAAGTCGATCGGGCTCAATGGCATCCGCCCGCATATTAAAACAGAGATACCGCGCAAACTATACTGGGCCGATAAGCTCGGTGTGCTCGTGATGGCCGACTTGCCCAATAGCTGGGGCGACCCCGATGCAAAAATGCAACGCGAAGCCGAAGGCACCTTTCGCGACATGGTGAAGCGCGACTTCAACCATCCCTCTATTTTTTCGTGGATACTCTTCAACGAAACCTGGGGCTTGCGCACGCACACCGAAGAAAACGGAAAGCGTGTGGGCAACTATCTGCCCGAGACTCAACTGTGGGTTTCGTCTATGTATTATCTGGCGAAATCTTTAGACCCAACACGATTGGTAGAAGACAATTCCATTTGCTGTGGAGCGGGCCACACACAAACCGACATCAACTCTTTTCATGATTACCTGCCCGGATGGGAGTGGGAAGAAAAATTAAAAAGCCTGACCGAAAATTCGTTCGAAGGAAGTACGTATCAATTTGAAGCTGGCTTTAAACAAGGCAAGCAACCAAAATTAAATTCGGAGTGCGGCAATGTATGGGGCTATGATGGCAGCACAGGCGATGTGGACTGGAGCTGGGATTATCACCGCATGATGAACACGTTTAGAAAATATCCCGAAGTGGCAGGCTGGCTTTATACTGAGCATCACGATGTGATCAATGAATGGAACGGCTATTGGCGTTTCGACCGTACAAAAAAATTCACCGGTCTGGAAGAACTGATGCCCGGCATGAAACTCAACGACCTGCATGCCGATGTTTATCTTTCTACAGGCAATGAAATTTGCAAAACGGTGAACGGTGGAGAAACCGTAAAGATTCCGCTCTATCTCTCATCCATGACAAGCGTGGATTATGGAAAGCAACTAAAACTTTCCTATCAATTGAAGCTGACCAATGCCCTTGGAGAAACTTCATCAACCACACTGATTTCAAAACTGATCGCGTATCAACCTTACATGCAGAAAGAATTAGAATCGCTTTCGCTGCAAATTCCTGACACACGTGGGCTGGCCATGCTCACACTACAATTGGAGGACATGAATGGAACCGTGCTGAACAGGAATTTCATGCACCTGGAAATTTTATCGGAAAGCAAACTCCCTAAAACGGAAATACTGAGCGTGGCCCCTTCCGCTTTTACCAACTCGCAATGGAGCACAAAACAGTGGAATGTATTGGACGGACTAAAAGTAAACGGAGCAGGCAATGGTTTTTTTGAATACGCAATCAAAGTAAACAACAACATTGACTTGAATACATTGAAGGAAACATATTTCCTCATAGAACTATCAGCCAAGGAATTGTTTGTGAAAGACCGCGACCAAAAAGAAAAAACCGATGTGGATTTTATGTTGGGCGGAAAAGCCTCACCCAGTGGCAACCCAAACTCATACCCCATGACGGACGAAAAACTTTTTCCTTCTAAAATTTCAATATCGATAAATGGAGAACCCGTGTTGACAACAATCTTAGCCGATGATCCTGCCGACCATCGCGGAGTATTGTCGTGGCACCACCAACTCAAAGACCGCAAGTTGCGTGAAGCCGGATCGTATGGATACCTGACCAAAGTTGTTGTTTCCAAAAAACAACTCAGGGATGCCATCACGAAAGGTGAGCTGGTGATCCGGCTAAAGACAGAAGGCGATGGAGGAATTGCCGTGTATGGAAAATCTTTTGGAAGATATCCGCTCGACCCTTCGCTGGTGATGAAGTTGAAATAAAGGTAGAATTAAACTTAAGCCTGCTTCGATAAAAAAGTTCAAGATTTGATTTTGAAAGTAAAGAATTGAGCAGCTATTTTGATAATTTCACTTTATATTATCTTCGCTAAATTTCCAATGAGTGTAATTTTTTTAATTTATCCTTTATAAAATATAACATATGAATCCTAACAAAGCATTATGGGAAAAAGGTGATTTCACAAGAATTGCAGAAAGCATGCGTGAAAGCGGTGCTGCTCTGGTTGCCAAACTGGGAATCACCCAAGGTCTTAACGTTCTTGATCTCGGTTGTGGTGATGGCACTACGGCAATACCTGAAGCAAAACTTGGAGCCAAGGTCTTAGGTGTTGACATTGCACGGAATCTTGTTGAAGCAGGAAACATCCGGGCCAAGGCTGAAGGGCTTGCCAATTGTACCTTTCAGGAAGGTGACGCAACGGATTTACATGAACTGAAAGATCAGACTTTTGACCTTGTGGTAAGCATCTTTGGTGCTATGTTCGCTCCAAAGCCAATGGATGTGGCGAAAGAAATGGTTCGTGTTACCCGCACAGATGGAAGAATTGTGATGGGAAACTGGATACCGGGAGATACTACCCTGGTGGCACAAATACTAAAAATCAGTTCTGCCTATACACCACCACCTCCAGAGGGATTTATTAGCCCCATGTTGTGGGGTGTAGAGAATCATGTGGTAGAACGATTTGGAAATGCTGGCATACCAAAAGAAAATATATCATTCGAAAAGGATACGTTTAACTTTAACACATCGGCATCGCCCACGGAGCTTTTCAATACATTTAAAAATTATTATGGCCCTACCATGAATGCTTTTGAGGCTGCAGAAAAGAATGGGAAGGCTTCTGATCTTCAACGTGAGTTAGAAACATTGTTTAGCAGTCAGAATAAAAGCACCTCGGCTCATACCACATCTATACCCGCTACTTTTTTACGGATAACGGTTAAACGCTGAGTGCGTTTGTAAAAACAATATTGGGTGCCGTCCCGAGCACGGAATGTTAGTATCCGAAAATAATCTTATGTGATGCCAATGGCATAACTACCTGAGCGCGTCCGCTTGGTTCACTACCATTCACGAGTAGCTTTAAAGAAATTAAACCCCACATCCATGAAACCATTCTTTATTTATCTTCTTCTTTCGATGAGCATTTTTTCATTTGGTCAAGATTTGCCCGATCTTACCACGTACTCTAAAGACATTGGATTCAATACGTCAATTCTACTTAGCGGAATATTATCCTCTTATGCAAGTCCTTTTGATATAATGCTCAAGCAACAGAAAACATCAAACACAGCAATCCGCTATGGTTGCAAGTTATTTGTGGATGTAAATACCAATACCTACCAAAGTTCTAATTCCTACTATCAGAACGAAAATTATTTCATCAGCATCTCTGTAGGGAAAGAGAGGCAGGCGCAATTAACCAAAAAATGGATCTTCTATTATGGAGGTGACCTGGCACCATTTTACGAATCTTATAAGCAGAGTAATTATGAAACCGGTCAATTGCGATATGAAAATCTAAATAGTGAAATAGGATTGCGCGTATCGCCTTTTCTTGGATTGCGCTTTCAAATCAATAGCAGGTTATATGTCGCGACCGAAGCCTTACTGCGGTTGTCTTATGGCCGAAAAGAAGCGTCCTGGAAAAGCTATGACAATTTCAACAACGTTGGCAACCAAACTTCGCAAGGTTTTAACAATGTAAAGTTGAGGCATTGCCAGCCACAGGCATATTTGTCTTTTACCGATTCTAACATTACTTCAGCCACTCTACAATCTACTGATCACTTGCCCCCCGACTCCCTCACTTTCTTCAGTTCGCCTTCATAAAAAGACAACTCTCCCTTTCTGCTTTCAGGAAGGTTTTTGATGGCAAGCTCCCAATATTTGATCGCATTCTTTTTGTCGCCCAAGGCTGCATACCCTCTGGCCAGCCCAACGTTTGGCGTAAACTTATCTTCCGCATGTGCCTTTGCATTGAACTGAAAAATTTCCATCGCTTTTTCTTTTTTCCCTGCTGCCAATAGTTGCCTTGCATATTGATGGATGGCTCCTACCGGAGTATTCGGTATTTTGATGGCTTTGTCCATGGTGGCTTCGGCCTCTGCTTCGCGGCCCAATGCTGTCAGCACATTTGCTTTTGTGCTCAGGGTAAAAAATTCTTCAACGCCTCCTATGTTTGGGTTCATGGAAGCATCGGCCCACGAAAGAGCTTCTTCCAAGTTTATTTTGTTCTGTGCGCAAAACTGTGCAGCTATCGAGAAATTTCTATAATCAAAACCCGGTGACGAACGAAGTTCTTCGCGCATCCTGGAAACGTACAAGTCATTTATGTTGCTCACTTCAATTTTCATCGGCACTCGTTTGTTTTCCCATTGCAGATAGGCGAGTGTTGAATTGGGCTTGCGGTCTTCAAATCCGTAGGTAAGGTTTTCGGTGTAGGGTGCATCCTGTGGATTTACGTTCACACGCAGAGCATCTTCCTGTTGATCGTAGAAATAGCTTCCCCAACTCGAATTGTTTTTAGAAAATATCCACGTCCACGGTCCCTCTTTTTCCACTCCAAGAAATAATCCATAGCTGCCGGCTTTCAAGTCTTTGCCTTCCACTTTTACATCGTGCGAAAACGTGATCACGGTATTTTCGTTTGCACCAGCCCGCCAGGGTGCGGCTTTGGAAGTTCCAAAACCCTGATCAATATACCCATAGTGAACAAGCTCTCCCCAAATATGGCCTTTTCGGTCTTCGCCATTGGGGCCGTGCACATCAGGACTGCTGTAAGCAATGCTCGCTTGCACGGGGCCGATCCACTGGATCACTTTTGATTTTTGGTTGTCGCCACTGGGCGGCTGCGTTAATGTTTGCGCATGGGCCCACACAGCCAGCAGCATGGGCAGAGAAAATGTAAATAGTTTTTTCATATAGGTGTAATTAAGTTATCATTCGAATTAAACGAAATAACATGAATGAGTTGCTGACCCAGTTAGTGGTATTTATTACTGCGGTAGAATGGCTACTGCCAAAGTGTGAACCGTGCAGGTAAATACACTTTTTAAAATGGTTGCTGGTGTTGAACGGTCAACCGATGCATGGATTTGTTGACAACACTTATGGATTTAGCGTTTGATTGTCGGGCACGATCATTTTCAGGGAAGCAGGTATCAATGAAATTTCAAAATCGGCCACCGGTTTCATGGCTTCACCATCGATGTGATAAGGCATTGCCTTTGGGAAATGGATGCTCAATTTTTTTGCCTGCATGATCTCGACAAAGGCGGACGTGTCAATTTTTTGCGTAAACATTTTTATGGCAAACCCGATGGATTGCCAGAGCGGTACTTTTTTAATGAAGCACACATCCATCCATTGATCGCACACGGAAGCATACGGAGCAATGGTTGCGTTATTGCCAAACTGCGATGAATTGGCTATGGCAAGTATAAATGCCGTACGATCAAAATCTTTATCATCAACTTTTAACTTCACTGCAAACTCTTGGAAGGTGAAAAATTCTTTCAGGGTCAATTTTATATAGCCCATCAGTCCCCGTTTTCCATTTTCGCCAAATAGGCCGGCCACATGGCCATCGAAACCAATGCCCGATACGTTCACCGAAAGCCTGTCGTTGACCATCAGCGTGTCCATCTGGATTATCTTTTTTGATTTCAGCAACTCTAATGATTTCTTCACGCCCATAGGAATGTGCAAGTGCCGGGCCAACCCATTGCCAGAACCTTTGGGAACAATGCCCATCGCAACCGATGAATGTATCAGGCCCTGGGCAACTTCGTTCACGGTGCCATCGCCACCCACGGCAAATACTTTGTTGAAGCCAAGTGAAACTGCCTTTTTTGCAAGCTCAGTTGCGTGGCCGCGATCTTGTGTAAACTCAATGGAACACTCAAGGTTCAATGAAGTGCATTGTGAAACGATCAGGCCCTCCAGCTCAGGACGGAAACCCGTGCCAGAATATTTATTGATAATAAAGAATACCTTGTTATTTTCGATCATGAAATAGTGGATCGCAAAGGTAATTGTCTTTCTATGGAATTTAAGAAGCGGAAAATAAAATTTAAGGCTTGGGACAAGGAGCATCGCTTGGTGATGCGCCTGAACAGCATTGATTGCAATAAAGGTGAGCTTGAAAAAAAGGATCACGTTCTGCTGCAGTTTACAGGACTCTACGATAAAGAAGGCGATGAAATTTATGAAATGGATGTGCTGCTTATAGCGTTGGAAAAGCAGGTTGTTTTTTGGAACGACAGCAAAAACGGATGGTACTACTCGCCCCTTTCAAACACCGATACGCAGGTGCCCTTGCTTTATGGAGAGGCTGCCCGAATGAAGCGCTTCTGCAGTTATTTTGAATTGCAAATCAAGTAGTTAGTGTTAATTCTATTCTGACTTATGAGCCCAGTTGACAATTAGCAAACAGGCAATTGACAATTCGAGATGTTGTAAAACTAAATAGTCATCACACTAATCAAATCATTTCACAACTTTGCTCTGGATGTAGCTCACGGCCTGGCCGATGGTTTGCATTTTCTCGGCATCGTCATCAGGGATTTTTATATCAAAGGTTTGTTCAAACTCCATCACCAATTCGGCATAGTCCAACGAATCGATGCCAAGGTCCCTAACAAAGCTTGCATCGGGTGTGATCTCCGATTCGGGGATGCCTAATTTATCAATAAGGATTGCGTTTACTCTTTTTTGAACGTCCTGCATAGCGGGTTTAGAATTGACCAAATCTAAGAATCTTTCTTTGATTTCTTATCCTTTTTGCTGAGAAGGCTGCTCTGGCTTTTTAAACGCAGAGGGCGCAAAGGAAATATAAGCTAAGGGCGCAGAGGAAAGATTTATTTTTATACGTTGCTTTTTGCGTTTGCCTGCTGCGAACATAAATCAAAACCGCAGCAAGAATTCCGTTCCCTCGCCCAACTTCGACTTTACGGTAATATTTCCATCGTGTTGCCGCATGATCTGCTTGGAAAGACTGAGCCCAATACCAGAGCCCGTTTTTTTTGTGGAGAAGAAAGGGATAAAAATCTTTTCGAGCGCTTCTACATCAATGCCTGCGCCATTGTCTTTCACCGAAATGACCACGTTTTCTTTTTCTCCTTGGTAGGTCCGCAATTCAATCAGCTTGTTGGGCTGGTCTTCAAAAGATTGAATCGCATTTTTGATCAGGTTGATAAGCACCTGTTCAATCATGGTTTTATCGGCCAGCATGATCAGGTTGGTTGGGCTCACGGCTACCGAAATGACAATGGCGTGATCGGCCAATTCTTTTTTATGGAGCATGGCCATCTCCTCAAGCAATTCCTTCACTGGCACCTGGGCCAATTTTGGTTTGGGTATGTGGGTAAGGTTTCTGAATTCTTTCACAAAGCGGATCAACCCTTCACTTCGCTTGCTGATGGTTTGCAGGGAAAGGTACATGTCCTCCAACTCTTCTTTCTTCAAAGGCAATTCAGATTGGTGGTCGATCCGCTTTTTTAAATCGTCTTCCACAATGCCGGCCAGCGAAGAGATGGGTGTTACCGAGTTCATGATTTCGTGGGTTAGCACACGCACTAAGTTTTGCCATGCTTCCATCTCTTTCTCATCCAGTTCGCTTTGGATGTTGCTCATAGAAACGAGTTTCATCACTTCATCGCGCAGGGTAAGCTCTATCACATAAACAGATAGCTGGAGCGACTCATCGCCAAACTTGATGCGCACCAATTCGCGGCCTCCTGTTTTCAGTTTCAAAAAAGTTTCCACCAACGGTTGGCTTACTTCGCTGAGGTCGCTGAGGTTGTCGGCTTTGGTTATGCGCAGCAGGCGTTTGGCAGCACTGTTTATGGTTTGGATGGAGCCATCGTTTTTAAAGGTGAGCAGGCCAATGGCAGCATGTTGAACTATGTTTTTGAAAAATTGATATTCAGCATTATTTTCTTTTCTGGAAACCTTGAGTTTGGCTATTGCTTCATTTAATTGGCTATGAAGTTTTTGAACAGTGGGGTCGCTACTGTCTGTTTTAAAACTTTGCGAGAGATCATCAAAGCGGATGGAATCCGGAAAGGGAGCCATGGGTGTGTTGGAAGTTTCCACCACTTGAAGAAGCTTGGCCACTTGAAAAACAATGGCGCCCAACAGTACTAAAATCAACAGGTAATTCCGGTCGTTGCCGGAAACCATAAACGCAAACACCACGATGGTAGCCACGAGAATGGCCACGCGTGTTGCGAAGGGCGAGCGCATATTAAAGTCCAAGTGTTTTTTCAAGGGAAGGAAAGATAGCAGAATTTGATCACTTAGTCAGGAACGGATTTTAACGGGTGGAGTTGTGAGGGTGATTGGTGGCAAGATAAAATGTAGCTTATGCAGAGAGGCAAAGGAAAAATCATTTGGACAAATCCGAATTTTAGATTTTGAGGTGAACAACCGTTTTGGTGTTTGGGACTAAAGTCCCCCGAATCTTTCTATCAAATTGCCACGGGCTTAAGCTCGTGGCAATTGAGCAACGATAGGAAGTGGGCTTCCTGCCCGATCGCTTGGCAGGCGGGTAACCCAATGAATTACAAAACTGTTGTAACATAGATTTTTTGATAATACGCGGCTACGACAATAGGTGTAAATTTGACAAAATATAAAAACCTTGTATGCGAAAACTTTTAAACATGAAAAAATTTTTGCCATTGGCCATTCTGTTTTTTTCTCTTTTAGCAAAGGGTCAAACAGTAACCACAACACCCACTTTCCCACGGGCCGACCAACCCTTTACCATCACCGTGGATGTTAGTGGCACAAGTTTGGACAAACTTGCGTGGGACAATACCACCAATCCCGTATATATCTGGACCTGGATAAAGAACACTGGCACAGCCGATGCAGATGCCCCTACAAACATAAACCCGGCAACCGCTGCGGCAGATGCTGCTAAGTGCACACGGATAAACACAAATCCCGATAAGTATCAAATCACGTTTACGCCCACCGCATTTTTCAATAAGGCTGCGGCCAGCATTCCTCAAATAGGACTGAAGCTAAAAACAAGAGCTTGGGCCGACAATAAACAAACTGATGTGGACAAATTCATCACCTTCAGCCAGGGGTTTGATGTCAGTTTTGCCGAGCCATCCCTAGCTTCCTTTTTTAAAAACACCAACGACCAGTTCAACATTAAGGTGAACGCATCGGAGAGCGCAACACTCACATTAAAAATAAATGGAACAACTGTGTCATCATCATCAGGCACTGCACTTACTTACAGTCACACCGTAACAGAAACCACAGGCACAACAAT
>JANOQB010000102.1:0-3407 GCA_031422215.1 Cytophagales bacterium
TCCCTAGGCCAAAGTGCAACAAGCCAAGGAACACGCTACCCGGTTTCCATCGATCGTACTTCCATCGGTGCCGGCTGGTTCATTACCCGCAATGTCATGTTCAAAGGAGAATATGTAAATCAGAACTACAAGGATTATCCAACAGACAATATTTTAAGTGAAGGAAATTTCAAAGGAGTGGTTATTCAGGGTGTAATCGCTTTCTAAAATAGGTTTTAGAATATCACTCCCAACCGGCCAGCTCACGCGAGTTGGCCGGTTCGTTTTTGTTTAATACACGTTGACAACAGAGGGCAATCAACGCTCTGTGGTGAATAAATTTTAACTTAGTATCTGATGTTACGAATAAATCTAATTTCAAATGTATTTTCTTAGTGAAACTTCGTGCCTGCCTAGCCGGACAGGCAGGGCTTGGTGCGTTTGTGGCTCAATTTTCGCACACCTCACTTTGCCACGAACCTGCCTGTCCGGTAGCTGGCCGGTAGGCAGGGCCACCAAGTCACTAAGAAATCACGAAGTGCATAACATCAGTTAGTATCATACATCGATGAAAGCATTGTTTGCATTTTTCCTTTTCCTTGGGGCTGCTTTTGGCAGAGGGCCTGTGCTTGTTCACCGGCTTATTGTGCTGCCCACCAGCACGCTCTCCATTGGCGGAAGGACCAATGTCAATTCATTCGCCTGCACCATTGCACACTATTTTGGCACCGATACCCTAGTGCTGCATGAAGGGGGGGCAAATGTGCGGCCCGTGTTTGTGAAAGGCTCCGTGGACTTAGATGCTTCCACGTTTGATTGTGGCATGGCACTAATGACTTCCGATTTCAGAAAGACGGTAAAGTCCAAGCAATATCCAGCCATTGTTATAGACTTCATTTCATTTGAGCGCATGCCGCGCTATGCATTGGAGGAGGAAATATTTAAAGGCATTTTAAAAATCTCGCTGGCCGGAGTTACCAAATTATTTGAAGTGGATTGCTCAATTGAAGCAAAACCCACGGGCCTCATTCACCTAAAAGGCGCACGCAGTTTTTTGTTTTCCGATTTTAATTTAGTTGCCCCCTCGCGCGTGTTGGGTGCGGTAAAAGTGAAGGATAAATTAAACGTGAAATTTCATTTGATCCTGAAGTTGGATCCCGATCCGTAGTGTTTATAAATAAGTAGAGTTTGTCCGCAAAACGGGAGTGTCCAATTGGAAGGGGAAATTTGAAGTCGCTTAAACGGGCACAAAACCTTTCGCACCTTCCGGCACAATCACCACGGGAACTTTTGTGTTTTTAAGGAACTGTTCAAAACTAAGGTTCTTGTATTCATCAAAATTTTTGATAATGGAATTTCCCATCACCAACAAACCCACGGACCCTTTGCGGATAAACGTTTCTATGCGCGAGGAATAAAATCCCACTTCCGCCACAAACTGATATGAAATAGAATGTCCATTGATAAATTTTCTTTCTATCTCGCCAAACTTCTTTATGGCGTCACTCTCAATATCTTTTTTAAGATCGAGGGTCTCTCTGTTATCCTCAGTGGCAATCAATCGGTAACAAAACAATACGGTTATTGGCGAGGCCGTAAGCTGGGCAACATCCAAGGTCCATTTCAGTGCCTGCAAGGAAGAATCCGAGAAATCAATCGCACACAAAATAGTCTTGTCTTTCATGGCTGCATTAAAAGCAAACCTTGCTTTAGGGTGTAAACTTACTTTGGCCAACCCCACAAAAATCCATTGGTTAATCAGACAATAAAATGATTTTTATCAGAATGCGTTTTAAATGGTTTTTGCCATTATCTTCGAAGAATTAATAAATTTTTGGGGATGCCGGAGAAAAAACTGCTGGAGATATCATTCGTTTCAAGTGACACCTTTCGCGAAATATTCCAGACTTCGGCAGAGGGTATTATCATGGTGGATGAGGCAGGGAAAATCCTGCTGGCTAATCCGGTATCCGAAAAATTATTTGGCTATGCCCCTGGCACGTTGGTGGGTCAAACCCTTGAGGCGCTCCTGCCCGAACGCTATCGGGGCCGGCACGTTGGTTTCCGCAACCAGTTCAATCAAAATCCTGTGCCCCGAAGAATGGGCGTGGGCCGCGACCTTCAGGCACTGCGACAAGACGGAACCGAATTTCCTGTTGAAATAAGTTTGAGCCATACCAACATCAACGATCAGGTGTTCAGCATGGCATTTATCACCGATATATCCGAAAGGAAAAAAGCGGAAAATGCGTTGAAGAAAAGTGAAGAGCAATTGATAGAATACGCTGCCGAATTGGAGAAAAAAGTACAATCGCGAACAGAGGCACTGAACCGATCCGTAAAAAGCCTTGAAAAAGTAAACATCGATTTGCAACAGCAAATATTGGTGCGCCAACAAGCCGAAGAAGAAACCCGTAAAGCATTGGAAAAAGAACGGGAGCTCAATGAATTGAAATCAAAATTTGTTTCCATTGCTTCGCACGAATTCAGGACACCGCTTAGCGCGATATTAAGTTCCACTTCCCTGATCAAGCAATACCGGGAGCGTGGCGAACTGACCAAAGTGGACAAACACATCGACCGGGTGAAGACATCAGTCAACCACCTTACTTCCATCTTGAATGATTTCCTTTCGCTGGGCAAACTAGAAGAGGGCCGCGTTGAAGTGATGCCAGAAACCATATTGCTGTCTTCTTTTTTTGAAGAAATAAAAGAGGAGGTAAAACCAACCTTAAAAGAAGGTCAACAATTGATCATTGATCTTGCCAATCCCGCAAAGGAAATTAGTACAGACCCCAAAGTATTGAGGAACATTCTTTTCAACCTGATCTCAAACGCAAGCAAATATTCCGACATTGGAAAAAAGATACGGTTGGGGGGAACCTTTGCCCATGGACTTGTTACCATCAAAGTACATGATGAGGGGATCGGCATTCCAACATCAGAAGTGAAACATATTTTCGACCGCTTCTTCCGCGCCAGTAATGCATCAAATATCCAAGGCACGGGCTTGGGGCTGAATATTGTGAAACGCTATACCGACCTGCTCGATGGAACGATTACTTTTAAAAGCGAAGAAAATAAAGGCTCTGTCTTCACCATTACTTTACCTCAACAGCCATGAAAAAAATACTCTTGATAGAAGACAATGTGGAGGTGCGCGAAAATGCCGCTGAGATACTTACCCTCGCCAACTACGAAGTGACCACCGCCAAGAATGGCAAGGAAGGTGCTGAGCTAGCCCAAACCATGTTGCCTGACCTGATCATCTGCGACATTATGATGCCCGAGCTGGACGGCTATGGCGTGCTGCACATACTCAACAAAAAACCGGAAACAGCCCGCATACCATTCATATTCCTTACGGCCAAAGCCGAGAAAACCGACATACGCAAGGGAATGAACTTAGGGGCGGACGACTACCTGAC
>JANOQB010000103.1:0-5366 GCA_031422215.1 Cytophagales bacterium
GCCGGAAGGCAGTCCGCTCCACAAAAATAAGGGTAGAACCCAAAGTAAAGGGTGTTGAATTTTTTGAACAAAAAAAAGGACCCCCTTTCAGGGATCCAATTTTACCCAAACTACAGTGAGCTTACTTTCTGCCCCAAACCTCCACAATAGATTTATGGTCACCGCTATTTTTGGTATCGTACCAAAAGGTTACTTTCTCAATGGCCCTGGAGTTTCCCTTCAGGTCCATCAGGCGGCCATCATTGGCTTTGTTCACCTCTTCCGAAAATTCGATGTCTTGCGTATCGCCATTTTTAAAATGAACCGTACACTTGTGCATGTTCAAGGTACCATTTTTAACCACAAATTTTAATCCTGTAAAAGTTGTTTTGCTGTCTTCAACCGACACCACATCGCGGTCCAAAGTATAATCAACAGTGCGGGCGCCCAGCAACCACCAGCCATCGAGCGATTTATTTTTTTGAGCCAACAGCGCGTGAGCTTGTGCAATCATTACGAATGCAAACATAAAAGCAATCAGATTTTTGATTTTCATATTTATTTGTATTTAGTTTTTTATGTGTTAACAACAACTGCTCCAAAGAAGAGTCTTCCCGATTTAAAATATAGTCCTGTCCCGCTTTTCGCTCTCATCTTCTTCTTCATACGTTTTCTCCCGTTCCAATTCTCTGTGCTCCTCGCTACCGTTCTTATTCAGATCGGCATCGTCATCGGCATCGATGCTGCTATCCTTCATTGAAAGTGCAGGTCCGTTTTCATTCAAATCGTCTTCATCGCTTTCTTTTTTTGGTAATTCGAGGGTGGGCCTGCCTCGGTGAAACACAATTCTGCCCTGGGTGTCTAGGTGGTATGCCATACATAATGTGGTTAAGGGTTAAACTAATGATTATCGCTTATCTAATAACCGTACCAAATCAAAAAGCCTTTACAAAAAATATGCATCGTCCTTTTTTGGGGAATTGTGTTGTGGAAAATTTTTCCCGCGTGAGTAAATATTTCCCCCTTTTTGTTAGCCACGGATGGTGGATTTGAGGCCGCCCAGAATGGATTTTACCCACACGTTGAAAATGTATTTCCTCCGGTCGCGCTCAATGTTAATGATGCCCGTTTTTTCTGCCGTTCGCTTGGATTGTATCCTTTTGTTTTTTACTATGGTGTTTACAAAAAAAGTCTTCAATCCGTGCGTAAAGAGTCCACGCTTATTAGTGGTGCAAAGCCGCAGGTCATGGTAGTGGATATCTAAGTTTCCTTTTGAAGCCATTTCGGTATAGTTAAAATTGAACACCAAATAATGCAAGACGCCCGCCTCAATGCGCAGGTTAGCAAGCGGCTCCAGCACACCATTGAGTTTTGTTAAAGGCATTCGTGCAATAGATCCTTTAGCGGTATAGGAGGAACGGCCATCCAATGGAAATTGAAACAATGCCTTTATCCGGCCGCTGCCCATGAGCAAGGCCGTAGCCTGCAACGATGCCGATTGGTTATCATTTTCCTCTGCGCGGTTGTTGAGCCCCGCCAGGGTTGCGTTCAGGCTATCGAAGGTTATGGTTCCGCTCGCGGTTCCCTTCTCCGGAAATTCTTCTATGGAGAGGTGGGCATCCACCACAAGAATGGTATCGACTTTTATATGCCATGGAAGTTTTAGAAACCCCTCCATGGGCAAGCGCACATTCCTCTTTCGCACAGCCATCCGCTTATCTTGAAACGAGTACAGGTCTGCCGATGTGATTTTTATCGTGGCCGCCACAAACAAACTGTCAATTAGTTTATCAAACTGCAAGCCCTCTATGGTTAATTGTGGAACCGATATGCTCACCCGGCTTGCTTGCTCACCTACACGATGGGCAAACTCATACTTATCAAAATTGGGAATCAACAAAGCTGAATCCATAACTACCTTCTGGTCTGCGGTGTTAATGTGCAATCGGGCAATGGTGCCTCCATACATGCCTTCTTGGCGGCCAATACTGATTTTTTCCAGCAGGGCTTCCACGATTTTTGCGGAATAGCTCAAGCTATCCTGCGCATTGATTTTAATATGAGCATCGGTTAAGCGACAGTTCAACAAAGCAGAAACACTGGCAATGGTGTCAGTTTGTATCTGAGCGTGAAGTTTATGGACCGAAATATTTTTGAACGAAAAAAGTTTGTATTTCGAAGGGGACACTTTCTGGCCGCTCGGCTTGATATTTTTGTTGTACTGGATGGCCCCACTATCGATGGTGACATCATCAACATGCAAGGTTTTATCAAACATCAGTTTATACAGGTTTATGCCCGTGGCGGAAATGGCGCTCAACCTTAAAAAATGAGGGTCTGGGTTTGTGCTATTGGCCGAAGAACTCCATTCCAGATCGTTGACCTTGATGGAGCGGGCAAATAAATTCAACTCAACAGACGAAATCGTGCCGTGAAGGGAACGTATGTTCTGCTCAATTTTACCCTCCAAATAATTTGAAAGAAAAACGCTGCCCCCATAAAAAACCAGGATGCAGGCTACAACAATAATTGGCCAGCGGTAAGGATTTTTTGGAAAGCGCATTTTCATAACCATGGGGTTGACTAAAAAGTCCAATTCGTTCGATGTGTCATGCCGGGCCTGCCTTTGCCGTAGCTACCAAGAGCAGGCAGGTTTTGACCCGGCATCCCGATCATTTGCTTAAAAGGAGAGATCGCGGCTCAAAGCCTGCCTGCCGGCAAAGGAAGGCCGCGATGACAGACGGACTTTTTAGTCAGCCCCATTAGTTTAGAGTTTGTCTCCCCGTATCACCCTTATAAGGATTGCGATAACGGCAATTACCAACAGGATATGAATGATGGAGCCTGCACTGTAAACAAAGAAGCCCAACAGCCAAAGGATGATCAAGATGACTGCGATGGTGTAAAGTAGGTTGCTCATAAATTGTATTGTTTTAATGAACCGATACTAAAATTTTATGCCAGCAAAAATTATGGTGAATTAAATGCAGATTGACCCGATCATGGAAAATTGTGTTTATGCTTTACACAACTTGTGGGGCATAATTTCCACACACACCATGGTCACGGTTCTGCTTTTCGCGATTAATGTATGGCACGATTTTCATGTATCCCAATAAACTAAAACCGCCTATGAAGGAATTTATCCTGTTCTTGTTTGTGTTTATATTAGGCTACCTTTGGGCCATAAGCTTGATACCTCTGGCAGGCAAAGTTTTTCTTGCTACTGATTTAAAATTATTCCAACGTGAAAAATGGATCCATGGGTAATGCATTAGTGATTGACGATGAGTTGGATATTTGTTTGATGATGAACAGACACCTCCAGAATTTACGGTTTGAACCGCAGTATGCCCTGACGATAAAGGATGCGCGCTCAAAAATTGACCACTCCGCTTTTGAACTTATGTTTATCGACTTGAACCTGACGGATGGATCGGGGTTTGATATTTTAAGATATGCGCGTGCGTTGAATTTAACGGCCAAGCTGATTGTGATCAGCGCACACGACAGCGAAGCCGGTAAAGCACTGGAACTTGGTGCCAGCCTGTTTATATCAAAACCATTTACGATCAAGACAATAAACGAGGCCCTTAAAAAATTGAATTTCATTACCAATTAGTTTTTAGTGACCTCGAACCTATTATGCAAAGTATATTAGTGGTAGATGACGACAAGGACATTTGCCTTGTGTTGTCGAAATTCTTAGGTAAAAACAATTACCAGGTTAGCATTGCCAACACGGCCGATGAGGGGTTGCGGCAGTTGCGCTCCAATAACTTTGATTTGATTCTGTGCGACTATAAACTGCCCGATTTAAATGGCATTGAATTGTTGCAAAAAATCAAGGTTTTAAATTCATCCGTTGCCGTTATCATTATTACCGGATACTCCGATGTGAAAACGGCCGTGGAAACGTTTCGTTATGGGGCCAATGATTACATCACCAAGCCACTGTATCCAGATGAGCTGCTGGTGACCATCAAAGAAACCATTTTAAAAAATACGCAGAAGCTGGAGGTACAAAGCGGAACACCGGAAACTGGTGCGATAAAAAAAATAAAGCCTGACGGTTCGTCAACCGCCACCTTCATTGTAGGGCCCAGTGCCCAATCGCAAATGGTGCAGCGCCATATCGAATTGATTGCACCATCCGATATGTCGGTGGTGATCAACGGTGAAACGGGAACCGGAAAAGAATTTGTGGCACAATCCATTCATCGGTTCAGCAAGCGGGCAGGGCAAACTTTTATGGCCATCGACTGCGGGGCGTTGCCCAAGGAACTGGCCGGGAGCGAGTTGTTCGGCCACATCAAAGGCTCTTTCACGGGGGCCATTGCCGACAAACAAGGAAGTTTTGAAATAGCCGATGGCGGCACCATTTTTTTGGACGAGATAGGAAACCTTTCTTATGAAAACCAGATAAAATTGCTGCGGGTAATTCAAGAGAGGAAGATAAAACGGATAGGTTCCAACAAAGACACTGCCATTGATGTTCGCATTATTGCCGCCACCAATGAAAACCTTAGCAAGGCTGTGAAGGAAGGAAGGCTGCGCGAAGACTTGTTTCACCGCCTCAATGAATTTAAAATTGAACTGACTCCCCTGCGCGACCGCAAAGAAGATATTTTGTTCTTCGCTGAGTACTTTCTTCAAAAATCCAATCAATCGCTCAATAAAGAGGTGAAGGCATTTTCTTTTGAAGTTAAAAATTACCTTACCAACTACTACTGGCACGGCAACCTGCGCGAACTGAACAATGTGATAAAACGTGCCGTACTACTGACCACTGGTGAAACCGTTCAGCCCGATAGTTTGCCCCAGGAAATCGTTCACTCATATTCTGCAACCAACGATAGCGACCTTCTTGTAGAAGGTGTTGGTTTATTGAAATCCATTTCGGGCACGGCCGAGCGGCAGGCCATCATTGATGTGCTGGAGAAAGCAAACTACAATAAATCCAAAGCTGCCGAACTTCTTAATATTGACCGGAAGACCCTGTACAATAAGCTGAAGCTTTATAACATCACGGTGTAGGTTTCTCCTTATTAGAGTTGGTCGCCTTGTTAGAGTTGGTCGCCTGACCAACTCATTTCAAACTTATATCGATCAACCACTTCATCATTCTCAATTCGTTATTCATCATTCGATATTCAAATTTGAATTTAGGATGGGTGCATTTCAACTTGTTAGAGTTGGTCGCCTGACCATAGTCGTTAACTTAAGCGTTTGGCGAATTACGCCAGAGGCGTAACCTGTTTGTAGAAATGAAGTTCATATCGGGTATTTGCCCCAGCGGGGCAACCTGTAATCTTTATCGTAAAATTCATGACCATCCTATAAATTATAAGGTTGCCCCGCTGGGGCAAATATCACTGACAAAGGAA
>JANOQB010000104.1:0-2921 GCA_031422215.1 Cytophagales bacterium
TCTGACGATGGCCTTTATTTTACCAAGAAAGGGAATTTGCTTGCCGACAACCCTGATACAATGGAGAAACTTTTTTCAAAATGTAAATCCATCATTGCAATTCATTCTGAAAAAGAACAAATCATTGAGGAGAACGAGTCAATTTACCGGGCAAAATATGGAGACAATATACCTATTGAGTGTCACCCATTGATTCGCAGTGTAGAAGCATGCTATCAATCGACTAAGAGAGCTATTGAACTCGCTAAAAAACATAAAGCGAGATTACACATCCTGCATTTATCAACAGAAGCAGAAACACATTTATTTCAAAACGATATACCCTTAAAAGCAAAAAGCATCACAACAGAAGTGAGCGTTCATCACCTTTGGTTTTCGGACAAGGACTATCATCGTTTGGGCACTTTAATAAAATGGAATCCTGCCATAAAATCCGAAAAAGACCGGACAGGACTTTTACAAGCATTACTAGACGATAGAATTGATATTGTAACTACCGACCACGCACCGCACACATTAGAGGAAAAGCAAAAACCATACTTTCAATCTATGTCAGGAGCACCTATGGTACAGCATTCATTAAATATTATGCTTGAGCTTCACAAGAAAGGACTTATATCCCTGAAGAAAATTGCAGAAAAAATGTGTCATAATGTGGCGACACTTTATCACATTGAAAAAAGAGGCTTTATCCGAGAAGGTTACTTTGCTGATTTAGCCTTGGTTGACTTTAATTCACCTTGGACAGTTAATAAGGAAAATATTTTATACAAGTGTGGTTGGTCGCCATTGGAAGGAGTACAATTTCAAACACAAGTAACACATACAATTGTAAATGGTAATTTGGTTTATCATAACGGAAGATTTAATGAGGCAGTAAAAGGCTACCCATTAACGTTTAAAAATAAACCGAGTATAGCGTAGTGGGATTCCGCGCTAACGTATGAATCATACAACACGGAGTCTTACGGCTATAAGTTTGAGAACTCTCAAAAAAATATGGGATTTTAAAAGGAATACCAAGGACGCCCATTGCAATTCAACAGAATAGTATTAGTATTGCACAATGATAGCATTACTAACTATATCAGAACTAATACTACGCCTCAGAGTGAAAAACCTTGTTATTGTGCTTCTATTGCTGGCTTTTGGAGTCTGGTTTGAGGTTTCCTACTCCAACAAAAAGGTTTCTAGTTCAGGTTATAGTAGTGTAATGTGCCACGTGCCAGAAAGCCCTGACCTTCCTATATCCATTCCATTCTCAACGGATGAGTCCTCAGGAATGGAAGATAATTTTTGGGAAGACGATGAGAACTTCATCAGTTTGTCAATTATTTCAGTTTTCCTATCAGAATCCATTTGCTTTCATCATCAAAATAATTCCCTGCCACAGGAATTTCTTAACCGCCCATTTACACCTCCCAAATCCCTGCCAAGGCGGCATTCATAACCGGGCATTGCTCATCGCTGAGGTTCGGTACTAATTTGCATACACAGCTTTAGCTGCTATCAGAAATGATGGACAAAAAGGTTTCTGTAGTGTGTTTAGGAAAATATTGATTCATTCTCAAAGCATTTAAAAATGAAAGACTTGTTTAAAAATATAGGGCATGATTTGCCTGCCAGTATAGTTGTATTCTTCGTTGCCGTGCCATTGTGCCTAGGTATTGCCCTCGCATCGGGCGCACCACTGTTTGCAGGAATTATTGCCGGTATAATCGGAGGCATTGTTGTTGGTGCTGCCAGTGGCTCACCATTAGGTGTTAGCGGGCCTGCTGCTGGATTAGCCGTAATAGTTTTGTCTTCTATTGCATCGCTTGGCGGTTCATGGGAGGCGTTCTTGACAGCCGTTGTCTTGGCTGGAATTATTCAACTCATCATGGGCTATGCCAAAGCAGGTTTTATTGCCTACTTCTTTCCTTCCTCAGTAATTAAGGGGATGCTTACCGGTATCGGGCTTTTAATAATACTAAAGCAAATACCACATGCATTAGGTTGGGATAAAGATGTAGAGGGAGACGATTCGTTTTTTCAAGCGGATGGACAAAATACGTTCTCCGAAATTATCAATGCGTTTCAGTTCTTTACTCCCGGAGCATTACTAATAGCAGGAATTTCATTGGGAATACTGATACTTTGGGATACTGTACTAACTAAAAAACATAAAATATTTGGGATGATAAATGGCCCTCTTGTGGTTGTGGTTCTTGGTATTGCAATGAATTACTTTTTTCAAAACGGATTACTGAATTTCAGTTTAGATGCAGACCAGGTTGTAAGGATTCCGGTTCCTGAGAATTTAGCGGGTTTCTTTAGCCAATTTACTTTCCCTGATTTTTCGGCTTTGTCAAATTTTGAAGTTTGGAAAATCGCAATTGTATTAGCGATAGTTGCAAGTTTGGAAACACTGCTATGTGTGGAAGCTACGGACAAAATGGATCCCGACAAAAGAATTACACCAACTAACAGAGAATTAAAAGCGCAAGGGTTAGGAAATGTAATTTCTGGTTTGATTGGTGGATTACCTGTTACGCAGGTTATTGTTCGCAGCACGGCAAATATTACGTTTGGAGGCAAAACAAAAATGTCGGCAATTATGCACGGAGTTTTTTTGCTGATGAGTGCTTTAACTATTGCAGGCGTTTTGAATATGATACCCCTGGCAAGTTTAGCAGCCATTCTATTTATTGTAGGTTATAAATTAGCCAAGCCATCCCTTTTTAAGCAGATGTATAAATTGGGTTGGGAACAGTTTGTTCCTTTTACAGCAACAGTGGTTGCCATTCTTTTAACCGATTTGTTAAGGGGCATTACCATTGGCGTTCTAGTTGGCATCTTTTACACCCTGCGCCATAGTTATCGCAACGCCTATCACATGGAGGATACAACAACAACTGAAAATGGGCAGCAAGTGCGTCACC
>JANOQB010000105.1:0-1889 GCA_031422215.1 Cytophagales bacterium
AAACAATCTATGGCAGATCGTTTGGTCAAGCCATTGCTTGCGCTCGCTTCAATTTTCACAAACCAAGGTGCTGCTTCGTAACGATCTTTCCAATCCGTAATGGGTACAATTACCTTTAATGGAAGCTTACCCAAAACATTGTTGTTTACAATAACAGCAGGTCTTCTTTTTTGTATTTCTGCTCCTTTGGTGTGGTCCAAGTCAATCAACCATATTTCACTTTGCTTCATAGAAGTTTTCTAAATCCAGGTTAGTGAAAATGGTTAACTCTTTGTTGGTTGCGTACTCTTCATATAAATCCCTTACACTAGATTCCAGTTGATTATTGATCTCTTCTCTTTTTATGGACTTTATTGTTTCCTGTACCACCCAAAATTTTTTGTCTAAGGGCAGTTGTTGTATCTCCTGCATTATATCTAAAGTTTCCATTTTTTTTATTTTTAGCGTTAACTTACACCAAGAGCAAGTTAAGGAATTGTTTAGCTCTGAATCTCATCGCTTCCTTTAGACATACTTGTATTTTTCCTTCAATGAATTAATGTGAAGATTATTGATCACGTCAAGCGAAAGCATTTCTGCAATTTCTGATTCAGTGAGCACATCTTTCAAGACATACCAACGAAAAGTTTTCAGTAGTTTGATGTAGAATGGCTTTTTCATTTTATAGTCATTCCCTTTCAAAATGGCATTTATCTCTTCCACCGTATAGGCATAATCCCAGTTGATTTTTTTTAAAACCTCTTCGCGCGTTTCCATTGGTACAAATATAGTTATGCGTAAGCTAATTTTATTAAAGGCTGAGGAACGCGAAGTTCGCTGAGATGCACTGAGATGGATATGCTTTTCACCGGTTTCCCAACTCGCGCGTCACTTTAGAGAATTGCTCTTTAATGCAATGTCCGTTTTGGTGATGCTGGTTTTTCACTACCCATTTTCCATTTACGATGGTGCCGAGGTTGCGGCTCCTGTCTCCTGTGAAAACAATGGAGGCCAATCGGTTTTTTTCTGATGTATCGGCCAGCATGTGTGTGGTGGCACTAACAACCAACGCATCGAAGGGCTGGCCTATTTCAAAATGATTTTTTGTTTTTCTGCCCATCGCCAGGCGGCCTTGTGTTACCGATTCGTTGATCATGGTTTGTGCTGCATCACCTTCAAATGTATTTCGATGATTGGTCATCAACCGTTGGCGATAATCAATCATCCTAAATTCTTCCATCGGGTTTAATCCAATGTGGCTGTCGGTGCCAATGCACCATCGGCCTTTTAGTTTCGCATATTCTTTCATTCGGAAAATGCCATCGCCAAGATTTCCTTCGGTGGATGGACACACCACCACATTCGCTTTAGACTTTGTCACTCGCGTAAGTTCATCGTCATTCAAGTGAGTGGAGTGGACCAAATGAAAGCGTTCGTTCACATCCAGGTTATCCAACAACCATTGCATAGGCCGCTTGCCGCAGTGAGCTACACAATCGACAACTTCTTTTTTCTGTTCGGATACATGCAGGTGAAAAGGCAATTCTTTTGGACCTTGCTCAAACGTTTTTATCACATCGGGAAGATCAACGGCACGAAGGGAATGAACACTAAAGCCAAGCAATGAATCTGGGAAATTTTTGATCGCTGATTCCGAAGTTTGTAAAAGTTTAAAGTAATCATCCACGGTTTTTGAAATGAACCTTCGCTGTCGTGGTTGTGGGTCTGATCCGAAACCACCTTTCTGATAGAAGACTGGCATGAGTGTGATTATTATTCCGGCAATTTTTGCTGCCGCCATCATGCGCTCTCCCATATCGGCCCGGTTGTTATATGGCTTTCCGTCTTTGTCGTGTTGGAGGTAATGAAACTCGGCCACGTGTGTGTAGCCAACGCGCACCATCTCGGCA
>JANOQB010000106.1:0-13432 GCA_031422215.1 Cytophagales bacterium
GACCGGCCAGGGCCGGAACCAACAACAGCACTCTTCTTATTGGTGCGCACCGTGGGTATGCGTGGCTTTGCATAACCCTCTTGAAACGCTTTTTCTATGATCGTCTTCTCTATGTACTCAATCGCCACGGCCGGCTTGTTGATGCCCAACACACACGATGCCTCGCACGGGGCCGGACAGATGCGGCCTGTGAATTCAGGAAAGTTGTTGGTTGAAATTAAAATTTCGTAGGCAAGTTTCCAGTTGCTTTGATACACGGCATCATTAAATTCCGGAATGATATTGCCAAGCGGGCAGCCCTGATGACAAAATGGAATGCCACAATCCATACAGCGCGCAGATTGCTTTTGCGCGATGGGCTCATCGATCACCGGATCCACTTCGTTGTAGTCGCTGATTCGTTTTTTCGGGTCGCGCTTCTTTGGAAGCTCTCTGTCCTGCTCTAAAAATCCTGTTGGTTTTCCCATTGGCCTCACCCCTGCCCACCGCGATCTGTGTCCACACAGACCACTCATGGTGTAAGGGGAATTATTTTAATTTGATGAAAATTTAAATTCCGTGTTTCCCATCGATAGTTTCAATGCTTCCTCTTTCTTCTCCGCTTTACGTTTTTCCAAAGCAGCCTTGTAGTCCACGGGCATCACCTTGATAAACTGTTTGAATGAAGTAGGCCAGTAACTCAATACATGCGAGGCCACGGCACTGTTGGTAAACTTTTGATGAGACTCAATCATGGTATGGAGCAGGTGCTCATCATCCCCGTCAAGGGTATCGAGCATCACCATTTCCATGTTGCAGTTTTTCACAAAATTGTTGTTCACATCCCACACATAGGCAACGCCACCGCTCATGCCCGCGGCAAAATTCCTTCCGGCATCGCCCAGCACCACCACAATGCCACCGGTCATGTATTCGCATCCGTGGTCGCCTACGCCTTCCACCACTACCTTCACACCTGAGTTGCGCACGGCAAAACGCTCACCGGCCATGCCACCGATAAATGCTTCACCAGAGGTGGCGCCAAAAAATGCCACGTTGCCTACAATACTATTTTTAGATGGATTGAAGGTGGCTTTTGGAGATGGGTACAATATCAGTTTTCCTCCTGAAAGTCCTTTGCCTACATAGTCATTTGCGTCACCTTCCAACTCAAAGGTTACGCCCCCAGTAGTGAACGCTCCAAAACTTTGTCCGGCTGTGCCTTTAAATTTTATATGCACGGTATCCTTCGGCAACCCTGGGCCGAGATAAATTTTTGAAATCTCGTTGGAGAGCATCGCGCCCACAGCCCTGTCCTGGTTGGTGATTTTAAATTCCCCGTGAACAGGTGTTGCCTCTTTCAGAGCGGGCTTGGCAAGCGAAATCAATTTTCTGTCCATCACTTCGGCAATGCCATGATCTTGCTCTTCTTGTTTGAACAGTGCAGCATCCAAGCTCATGGGCTCTTTGAACAGCAAAGGCGAGAGGTCGAGGTTCTCATATTTCCAATTGCTTTCCATCGGGCGAAGTTCTAAGCGATCGGCCTGGCCCACCATTTCGTCCACGGTGCGGAATCCAAGTTCGGCCATGATCTCGCGAAGTTCTTCTGCCAAGAATGAGAACAGGTTCACCACATATTCAGGTTTGCCTGTGAAGAGTGCTCGCAGTTCTTTGTTTTGTGTGGCCACTCCTACAGGGCAAGTATTCAAATGACATTTGCGCATCATGATGCAACCGGTGGTAACTAATGCTGCCGTTGCCACGCCCCATTCTTCTGCGCCAAGCAAAGCAGCTATTGCCAGATCGCGGCCCGTGCGAATCTGTCCATCGGTTTGCAACACCACGCGACCGCGCAGTTTATTTCTCACCAATGTTTGATGTGCTTCGGCCAAGCCCAACTCCCACGGCAACCCCGCATGACGGATGGAACTGATTGGAGAAGCCCCTGTGCCACCATCATGGCCAGCAATCAAAATCACATCGGCATGTGCTTTGGCAACACCCGATGCAATAGTGCCCACACCTGCTTCGGAGACCAACTTCACGCTGATGCGCGCTTCCCGGTTTGCATTTTTCAAATCGAAAATGAGTTGTGCCAAATCCTCTATTGAATAAATATCATGATGCGGTGGAGGCGAAATCAATCCCACTCCAGGTGTTGAATGACGAACGCGCCCTATCCACTCATCCACCTTATGGCCTGGCAACTGCCCACCTTCTCCGGGCTTGGCACCTTGCGCCATTTTTATTTGAAGTTCTTTTGCATTGGTGAGATAATAACTCGTTACACCAAAGCGGCCTGAAGCAACTTGCTTGATGGCCGAGTTTTCCCAATCGCCATTTTCTTTTCGCTTAAAGCGGATTTCATCTTCACCGCCTTCGCCACAATTGCTTTTTCCACCTATGCGGTTCATGGCAATGGCCAGGGTGCTGTGTGCTTCGTGCGAAATAGATCCAAACGACATGGCTCCTGTGGCAAAACGCTTAAAGATACTTTCCTTCGGCTCCACTTCGCTGAGCGGAATGGATTTGCTTTTCTTCATCTTCAACAAACTGCGCAGCGTGATCGCCTTTTCACTTTGGTCGTTGATGAGGGTAGAGTATTTTTTGAAGACCGAATAATCGTTGCTCTTGGTGGAGTGCTGAAGCAAATGGATTGTTTGTGGATTGAACAAGTGAGCCTCGCCACGCAGCTTCCATTGATACACACCTCCTACTTCCAACTTGGGCGATGCATTGGCTGTGATCGGAAATGCCAAACCATGTTTTGCCAAAGCTTCGTGCGCGATATCATCCAACTTTAATCCGCCAATGCGCGAAACCGTACCAGAAAAATATTGATCAATAACTTCTTTATGGATTCCTAATGCTTCAAAAATCTGTGCCCCATGATACGACTGAAGGGTGGAGATTCCCATCTTGCTCATGATCTTGAGCAACTCACCGGCCACGGCTTTCTTGTAATTGTAAATTGCTTTTTCTTCCGTGAGTTCTTCTTTCAGCACATTGCGCTTTTTCATGTCGTGTATGGTTTGATACACGAGGTATGGGTTTATGCCCGATGCTCCATAGCCGATCAACGTTGCGTAGTGATGTGTTTCCCACACGTCACCTGCCTCCACCAGCAAGCCTATTTTTCCGCGCAGGCCTTTGCGTATCAGATCGTGATGCACAGCAGCCACCGCGAGCAAAGAAGGTATCTGCGCATGACCGCTGTCAAAACTTCTGTCCGATAAAATAATAATGGTAAATCCATCTTCAATGGCATCAGTCACATACTGGCACACACGGTTCAATCCTTTTTCCAACGAGCCGGGCTCACCATCTGCTTTGAAATAAGTGTAGATCGTTTTCGTTTGCAGATGCCGGTGATCTATGTACCGGATCTTTTCCAGTTCATTGTTTGAAAGTACGGGCGTGGGCAATTCCAACGTGATGCAATGTTCGGGCGATTCCTCCAACAAATTCAACGAGCCGCCCACATGCGATGACAACGACATCACCAATCTTTCTCTAATGGAATCAATGGGTGGATTTGTGACCTGTGCAAAAAGTTGTTTGAAGTAGCTTGATAAATGTTGTGCCTGTGCTGAAAGTACAGCCAATGGTGTATCGCTTCCCATCGAGCCCAACGCTTCTTTTCCTGTCTCACACATTTGTGTGAGTATCACGCGCAAATCTTCGGAGGTATATCCAAAAGAAATTTGACGTTTAAGAAAAGTGATGGGATCATACTTGTGAAAACTTCCGCCCGGCTCAGGAAGGTCTTGCAACCTCACTTTGTTTTCTTTCAACCATTTTCCGTACGGCTGGCGTGTGCATATTTCTTTTTTCAGTTCCTCATCGCTGATGATGCGGCCTTGCTCCAAATCCACCACAAACATTTTTCCGGGTTGCAGGCGGCCTTTCATTATTACCTTGGCGGGATCAACATCCAACACGCCCACTTCTGATGCCATGATCACCAGGTCGTCATCGGTAACTACAAACCGGGATGGGCGAAGTCCATTTCTGTCTAAGGTTGCGCCCACAATTTTTCCATCGGTGAAGGTGATGGAAGCGGGGCCATCCCACGGCTCCATCAGGTTGGCGTGATATTCATAGAAGTCGTGCTTCTCCTGGCTCATGCTTTCGTTGCCGTCCCATGCTTCGGGTATCAACATCATCATCACATGTGGAAGCGACCGCCCTGCATGGACTAATAATTCGATGGTGTTGTCTAAGTTGGAAGAATCGGATTGCTTTGGATTGCAGATGGGAAGGATCATATCCAACTCTTCGCGTGTGAAATGTGGGGAAGCAAAAAATGCTTCTTTCGATTTCAGCCAATTGATATTTCCCTGCACGGTGTTGATCTCGCCATTGTGCGCAATAAACCGAAATGGTTGAGCCAACCGCCAGGATGGAAATGTGTTGGTGGAGAACCGGGAATGGATAACGGCCAATGCCGATACCACATCTTCATGTTCCAAGTCGGCAAAGTAAGGGCGCAACTGCCCCGAAGTGACCATGCCTTTGTAAGCAATGGTTTTGCACGAAAGTGAAGAAAAATAAAACT
This sequence comes from Cytophagales bacterium, assembly GCA_031422215.1. GTDB lineage: Bacteria > Bacteroidota > Bacteroidia > Cytophagales > Cyclobacteriaceae > ELB16-189. The sequence continues at coordinate 4,538 of JANOQB010000106.1, forward strand.
GGTTGTCAACACCCTTCACCGACTCGGTGATGATGTGGGTGGTATATTTTCTTAGGATGAAAAGTTTCCTTTCGAAGTCATCAGGATTGGAAATCTTGTCGGGCCGTTTGATGAACACTTGCTCCATCACAGGCTCAGCTTTGAGGGCGGTTTCGCCAAGATCGGCATTGTTGGTTGGCAACATGCGATAGCCAAGCAAGCCCATTTTCATTTTTTTGATTTGCCTGTTGAGCACGGTGCGGCATTCCTCGCGCACTTTTGGATCGCGCGGAAAAAATACCAAGCCTACTCCGTAACTTCCAAAGGCGGGCAACTTAAATCCCAACTTGCTGCATTCGCTGCTAAAAAATTCGTGCGGCACTTGTATCAAAATGCCTGCGCCATCACCGGTGTTGGGTTCGCATCCACACGCCCCACGATGCTCCATGCGCTCGAGCATGGTGAGCGCACCGCTCACGATTTGGTGCGACTTGCTTCCTTTTATGTTTGCCAGAAAGCCAACTCCGCACGAGTCTTTCTCAAAGGCAGGATGATATAATCCTTGTTGTGGTTGTTCTTCCAATTCCGATTTTGTTAGTGGTCAGTCTAAACAGGATCACAAGTTAACGGGATTGCAAGTGAGTTGCGCGAAACCGAATGGGATTTTTCAAAAAAAAATTAAAAACCAGCTAACGCTTAGTAGCGAAAACGGTTGTAGTTGGTTAAAGGAAAAAAATATTTCTAGGAAGGTACCTGATAACGTCCTTTTCTTTCGATGATAAGATGCTCATGGAACATTCAACCGAGCTGGCAAAATGAAATCGTTGTGCAATTAGTTTTCTCAATAACCCTTCAGTGAAGTATGCTTTGCTATTTTAACAAAGTCTATGTCGTTGTGCACCAAGTCCAATTTAAAGTGCATCGCATAAAATGCAATTTGGCAAACCTTGGGTTTTTGCAATGGTCACTCCTTTTGATCGTAAGGAGCGATACAAAAGGGCGGAGTTATACTGATGGAATAGTAGAACTGATGATAATGTCCTTCGAGCGTTGAAACAAGGGTTCAGGATTCTTTGCTGGCATAGTGTGGTAAAAATACAATCATTGCTACATAGAGTCAAGCCCATTAGATGAATTGGTCGCGCTACTCTCTTTAGTATTCCACCGAAACCTTGATTACCGCAACCACCCCGGCATCTCAAACATCCCCTCCTTTTCTTTTCCATCATATTGCTCCAGCCTCAAGCTTTCAGGCACCGTTTGGCTAATGAACCATTCCGTTTTGTAGAGCATCAGCAGCAAGTAAAGGATTGGAATTGCCGAAAAAAAGAAAATCAACTTGGGCGAATTTTTTGGATTACGCCTGCTCAGCACCAGAAAGAGATATGCCGCAATTAGAAATATCACAATAGCCATAACAAGATACAGCGGGTCGATACTCGATAGGTGAGTTTCAAAATGTTTCACGCCATCAATGCCTCCCTCTAATCTTATGGTTGCATTCTTATGGCCTTCAAAAATTATCTGCCCCACAAAACCATCATCTTTTTCCAATGCTTTAAAATCAATGGCAAGAGAATTGGAGACTGCATCACGCGCCAGTTGCATGCCCGATACGGGCCGTGCCACTTTCAAAATCTTAAAGTCGAGTATTTCGGCACTGTCGCTCATTACTATTTTAAGTGGGGCATAAATATTTTCTTGCTTGATGGTTTCCTCGCCTTGATTGAAAAAATAAAAATAGACTGAAGTAACATCCGCGAGAATAGTATCACCATTTGATTTCAGCAACAGCAACGGAGCATTGGCGGCATTCGATTTGTCCAAAATCGTAGTGCGTGTTGGGTCAAGATAGAATGTAGGTTTTCGTTCGCGGTTGCCGATGTATAGAAAGTAATACCCGAATACTATCGTGATGGCGATGGAAATAATAGAACTGATGATAATGTCCTTCGATCGTTGGAACAATGGTTCGGGATTCTTTGCTGGCATAGTGTGGTAAAAATACAATCATTGCCATTTAGGGTCAAGCCCATTTGCAAACACATCTACCTTCCTTTAAATTGGGCTTTTAATAAATTAGAGAATGACAAAAGCCAAAAAATCCCATGTAGAAAAAACCGATGTAGTGCTTATGGGTGCAGGCATCATGAGTGCCACACTGGGCATGATCCTCAAAGAATTGAACCCAGCTATCACCATCCAGATTTTTGAGCGACTCGATGAGGCAGGCATGGAAAGTTCAGACGCATGGCACAATGCTGGCACTGGCCATGCTGCTTTCTGCGAATTGAACTACACGTCTCAAAAAGCGGATGGCTCCGTGGATATCGCCAAGGCAATAAAAATTTCTGAAGCGTATGAAGTATCGCGGGAGTTTTGGGCATATCTGGTTGAAAAGAAATACTTAGCAAACCCTTCACAATTCATATCAGCCATACCGCACATCAGTCTCGTCTGGGGAAACGACAACGTAAATTTTTTGAAGGCACGGTATGCAGCACTCCAGGGCAGTGCCCTCTTCAAAGACATGGTCTATACCGAAGACCGCGACTTGATGGCCCAATGGGCACCCATCGTAATGCGGGGCAGGAAAAAAGCCCAGCCTGTGGCAGCTACCAATATGACCATTGGCACCGATGTAAACTTTGGCGAACTTACCCGTGGCATGATCAATCAACTCGAAAAAATGCCGGGTGTTACCATTCACTATCATCATGAGGCACTTGACCTTGATCCGGATGGCAAAGGAGGCTGGGATGTGTCTGCGGAGGACTTGAAGGAGGAAAAGAAGATTAAGGTAAATGGAAAATTTGTTTTCATTGGAGCAGGCGGTGCAACATTGCACCTTCTAAAAAGAGCAGAGATAAAAGAGCGAAATGGTTACGGAGGGTTTCCAGTCAGCGGCTTGTGGTTGAAATGCCTAAACGAAGAATTGATACAAAAGCATCATGCGAAAGTATATGGCAAAGCTTCGGTGGGCTCTCCACCCATGTCGGTGCCGCACATTGACACGCGCATGATCAATGGAAAGAAAGAACTTTTGTTCGGCCCCTTTGCGGGATTCTCCACCAAGTTTTTGAAAAATGGTTCGTTGATGGACTTGCCAAAATCAATTGGGTTCGACAACGCCATCCCGATGATATTTGCCGGCATGAAGAACATGCCCCTTACAAAATATTTGATTGATCAGGTGCGGCAAACACCCGAACAAAGATTGGAAGCGTTGCGCGAATATGTTCCCTTCACCAAACTGGAAGACTGGGAGTTGATGGAAGCAGGCCAGCGTGTGCAGGTGATCAAGAAAGATAAAAAAGAAGGTGGCGTGTTGGAGTTTGGAACAGAAGTGGTGGTGTCGGAAGATGGCACCGTAGCCGCACTGTTGGGCGCATCACCAGGGGCATCTACGGCAGCCTCGGTGATGATGAACCTTGTGCTTCGTTGTTTTAAAAATGAAAGCCAGGCGCAAGGATGGCAAAGCAAACTGAAAGAGATGGCTCCATCATTCGGGGTGCCGCTTTCACAAAATGAAAAATTAGTGAATGAAACCAGGCAAAGAACGGGAAGGATTTTGGGGATGGGAGGTGCGTAGATTACTAATGCAGCACGCCTGCTACCGGCAAAGGCAGGCGCAAAGGTTCGCAGAGAGATTTCAAGTGTTCATTTCTGCAAAACCCTCTGTTCACAATTATACAATCCTGAACACATCGGTAGAGATTTCCTTGGATTTTTCAATGATTTTTGAGGCAGGAAAAAAGTGAACGGTTATTGCTACCAAAATTCTTAAAAACCAAAACCTATGGCAACAACACGAGGTTCTTCATCAAGCTCAACCCTGCTGGTGATAATCATTCTCATACTCACTTTCCCTATTTGGATCGGGATTGGTGGTGCGCTCTTTGGAGTAATGGCCGGGCTTTTTGGTGTTGCTATTGGTTTGGTTGCTGCCTTGTTTGCGGGAGCAGTGGCACTGATTGCGTTGCCGTTCAAAATACTTTTTGGCTGGGGCGATTGGCCCGATGGGTTTGGGTTTCATGGCAATGGTTATGTGTGGCTGGCGGTGTTGATCTTAGCCGCGTTGGTGATCAACAGGAGAAAAAAATAATTTCCGGAGCTGTGTCTCTAAGTTATTTTCAGCAGGCTACATTCCTATTAGTTCATGAAGGCTATAAATTTCATCAAGTGCTGTAAATTATAAATTTTCCCCATCGAAACCTCAAAATCCTTGCGTTGTGCATCCGTGAGGGCAGCGATCTCTTTAAATTTTTCAAGCGGAATATTAAAGGTTCTGTCGTTTGATTATGAAAGCAACATTGCCCAATTACTTAAAAACTGTACGTCCTTGATTTCAACCATTTTTATCTCAAAACCCAAGCTCTATCTTCATACCAACCAAATGATTTTTTAGGGCATCTTGCCAAGTGATGTCGCCATCCCAGGTCTTGCCCAAAAAAATATTCCCGAACTCGATGTGCTTCACATAAAATTTATAAACCGTTTGGCTTGCCGCGATGGTTTTGAAGTTGGGTTCTTTATTCACGTAATACACCGTAGTGAGTGACTTTGCTAATTGGGTGAGGTCGTAGCCCAATATTTTTTTTGCCACACTGCCACGCGTGTGCACAAACCGGAGCACAGTTCTAAAACCCATTTTGCCAAGTTCGCGGTCGTCCAATTGAGCGTCAACCAATTCATATTTCACGGGGAAATATTCCTTTAATATTTGCTCCAGCTCGGCATCGGCTTTTGGGTTGCCCAATTTGGCCACAGCAATTTTAAAAGAGATGGCATCGTTGGTAAACTTCTCATTTCGCAATCCCGTAAAATATTTTAGCGGTACCTCGGTTTCAGGAAAATCGTTGACGAGCAGGTTTTGCTTTTTCTGGTTGCTTACGGCAAAGCGATACAGTGTCTTCAACAGTTCGGTCAACGAGCTATTGGTTTGCTTCCAGGCGGGTGCCCCGGCATCCACTAAATCTTTGGTGTTGTTGTAGCGCACAAACACCAACGAGTAATCTTTTTCTTTTTCAAAAAATATGAGATAGGTAATGGCGCGATTGGTAAGGTAAGCAGTAAATGTTTTCAGTGGGTCGGGGCCGGCCAGCACGTGATCGGTGATCAGGTAGGCCACCGCATCAATGCCGGTTTGCTGAAAATACTTTTGTGTTTCGGCCAGCTCTTCTTGCGTAAGCGATTCATCATATAAAACTAAGGCACGGGTGCTAAGCAAGCCTTCAGGTACACCATCCACGTAAGTGAGCCGGCCAATCACCACATCTTTTTCTTCGGCAGGCTGGGCCCAGGAGGCGAGGGCTATGAGAAGTAAAAAAAGGAGAGTGGTGATTTTCAAAATCTTAGAGTTGGTTATTAACGAAAAATCTTGTTTGTCTATTGCTGAATGAGAAAATTTTTCTCTTTGCTTTCCGAACATTCGCTCAGTGTTCTCCGTGGTTATTTTCCCTATAAATATCAAACACCAATATACAACCCGTCCGCTTCTTCTCGAATTGGGAACGTGATTAAATCGGCATCCCGCTCCTGATATTCTCTGCCAGTTTTGAGATTGAACTGATGGCCGTGCCACGGGCACACCACCTCACCGGCAAAGTTAACCACGCCCTTGCTCAGCGATTCGCCATTGTGAGGACATTTGTCGCTCACTGCATAAAATTGTTCATGGTGCTTCACCAAACAAAACCGTTTGCCGTGCACCACCAGCAACTGCGGCTTGTTTTCCGTCAGCCGTTTTGCGGCCTCTTCGCTCCCTCCAAATATTTTCACCCACTCCATACAACTTACCTTTTGTTCAGCATCCCTTTTTTATACCTTGACCCAAATTACAAAAATAGAATGAGCAGATTTTATTGCACCCTTTGCCTTTGGTTACTGACCTTCCCGTTATTTGCACAGCCAAATCTCAAATTAGAAAATAAAATCAATCAACAAATAAAAGAACTGGGGCCGAAGTTAATTGAATGGAGGAGATACTTTCATCAAAATCCAGAGTTGAGCAATCAGGAGTTTAAAACAGGGGCCCGCATAGCCCAGCAATTGAAGGAACTTGGGCTTGATGTGCAACATCCTGTGGCGAAAACCGGAGTAGTGGCAATATTAAAAGGGGCCAAGCCGGGGCCGGTAGTTGCCCTTCGTGCCGATATGGATGCGCTGCCTGTAACAGAACGCAACACATTGCCTTTTGCTTCGAAAGAAAAATCAAACCTGGGTGGACAAGAAACCGGTGTGATGCATGCGTGTGGGCACGATAGTCACATGTCTATTTTGTTGGCTGTGGCCGAAATCCTTTCAAAAAATAAAAGTGAGTTGAAGGGCACTGTCAAATTTATTTTTCAACCTGCCGAAGAAGGCGTGAGCGCAAGCGAAGGAATGGCCGGTGCTGAGCTGATGATAAAAGAAGGTGTGCTCGACAATCCAAAAGTGGATGTTATTTTTGGTTTGCATGTTCAGTCGCTGCTACCATCGGGTCAGTTGGCCTACCGATCGGGTGGGCTGATGGCAGCCGTGGACGCGGTGGACATAAAAGTAAAAGGCCAGGGCTCGCACGGTGCCACTCCGTGGGACAGTATTGACCCGATCGTGACGGCCACACAAATCATCATCGGGTTGCAAACTGTTGTGAGCCGCCAAACCGAACTGACCAAGAGCGCGGCCGTGATCACCATTGGTAGCATACATGCCGGTGTGCGCAGGAACATCATACCGGAAACGGCCTTGCTCGAAGGCACCATCCGCACCTTTGATGACAATACGCAAAAACAGGTACACGAAAAAATAAAACTCACAGCCGAAAAAATTGCCGAGAGTGCTGGGGCCAAAGCCGAAGTGAATATTTACATAGGATATCCGGCCACCATCAACGATCCGGCCCTCACGGAAAAAATGATTCCGAGTTTGATCCGCGCAGCAGGCAAAGAAAAAGTAGTGGTCACACAGCCCGTAACGATGGCCGAAGACTTTTCTTTTTTTCAACGCAAGGTGCCAGGCTTTTTCTTTTTTCTGGGGGTCTATCCCACCGAAATGAATTTGCAAACAAAACCCGCCCACCACACAGCCGATTTTATGATTGACGAAAAAGCGATGGTCACCGGGGTGAAGGCGTTGGTTAATTTGACGCTGGATTATATGGAAGTGAAATAGTCTTGAGATATGAGAATATGCCCGCAAATTGCAACTAATCAAATTATAAAAACATAACCTGAATTTCAATATGAAAAAAACCCTTCTCATCTTTCTGCTATTGATTGCACAAATCGCGATCGCCCAAGTAAATCCCAAACTCCAAACAAAACTTGAACTGCAAGCCAAAGAAATGGAGCAAAAAGTGATCGAGTGGCGCAGGCACCTTCACGAAAACCCGGAGCTATCGAACCGCGAAACAAAAACAGGTGCGTACATAGCCGAGCATTTGAAAAAACTGGGGTTGGAAGTAAAATATCCGGTGGCGAAAACCGGAGTGGTGGCATTATTGAAAGGTGCCAAGCCCGGTCCGGTGATTGCGTTGCGTGCCGACATGGATGCGCTGCCTGTAACGGAGCGCAACAGTTTGCCGTTCGCATCCAAAGTAAAAACCACTTTCAATGGACAAGAAACCGGAGTGATGCACGCCTGTGGCCACGATACGCACGTTGCCATTTTGATGGCCGCAGCCGAAATCCTTTCAAAGAACAAAGCAGACCTTAAAGGCACCGTGAAATTTATTTTTCAACCTGCCGAAGAGGGTTCGCCAGCTGGTGAAGAAGGTGGAGCTGATTTGATGGTGGCCGAAGGTGTGCTCGACAACCCCAAAGTGGATGTGATTTTTGGAATGCACATACAATCCATTTCTCCATTGGGAAGGATCACCTATCGCCCTGCCGGATTGATGGCCGCGTCCGATTGGTTTTCTATCAAAGTAAAAGGAAGGCAGTCGCACGGTGCCGCACCCTGGATGGGCGTGGACCCGATTGTGGTGAGCGCACAGATTATCATGGGCCTTCAAACTATTGTTAGCCGCCAAACAGAGTTGACCAAAGAAGCTGCCGTGATCACCATTGGCAGGATGCAATCGGGCGTGCGCGAAAATATTATTCCTGAAGAAGCATTCATGGCCGGCACCATCCGCACGTTGGATGAAGACATGCAAAACAAAATCCATGAAAAAATAAAACTCACCGCCACCAAAATTGCCGAGAGCGCGGGTGCAACAGCAGAGGTGGTGATTGAGAAAAAAACTCCGGTAACCTACAACGATATTCCCCTCACCGAAAAAATGGTGGCCAGCTTGCAAAAAGCTGCCGGTCCCGAAAACGTGATCCGCATCAATGCCGTGACGGGTGCCGAGGACTTTGCCTTCTATCAACAGAAAGTGCCAGGCTTCTTTTTCTTTGTGGGTGCCATGCCACCCGACCAAGACCCAAACAAAGTGCCCGCACACCACACGCCCGATTTTATGATTGACGAGCGCGGCATGCTCACGGGCCTTCGAGCCATGCTAAACGTGACGGTGGACTACATGTACATGCAACAGATTCCGCAGAAGTAATTGCAATGAAAACGGAAGATTTTAAAACCTCAGGATATTTTCCATGGACAATCTATTTTTTTGGAATGGTGTTGGCGGTTTTAGGCTTGTTTGTAATTCTTAAAAGCATAATCATCGGAGCGATAATCATGTTGGTAAGTGTGGTTATCCTCACCACACACAATCGGCTTACCATAAATTTTGAAAAGAAAATATTCCAAGACTATGTGTGGATATTGGGATTAAAACATGGTGACATAGCAACCTTTGATCGTATCGAATATCTGTTCATAAAGAAAAGCAAGGTTAGCCAGACCGTGAACAGTCGGGTCTCATCTATGACGGTGCGCAAGGAAGTTTATGATGGATATATAAAATTTTCGGAAAAGGATAAGATA
>JANOQB010000107.1:0-17735 GCA_031422215.1 Cytophagales bacterium
AATAACCGTCTGATTTTTTAGAAAAAAGAATGTAAACAACCATAAAAGTAAAAACCGAATCGAATGATTCGGTTAATGAGCCCCCTGCCGGAATCGTCCCGATAGCTATCGGGACAGCGACCAACAAGTTTTAATAGCCCCCTGCCGGAATCGAACCAGCGACCAACTGATTACAAGTCAGTTGCTCTACCTGCTGAGCTAAGGAGGCTAAAATGAGGTGCAAAAATAAGGGAACGCTTCGGTTTTGCAAGGTCTAACTCAGACTGATTTTAAGAGTTTCAATTGTTTCTTCAACTCCATCAGGTGTTGGTTGGCTTCCTCAATCTGGCTACTAAACTCTCCCTTCATCTTCTCTGCGTTTTTCGAACGGCCAAAGAATTCCAAGTTGTTGCGCAACACGGCAAGATCATTTTCGGCTTTCGTTATCTGCTTCCGCAATGTTTGTTCCTTGTTGAAAAGTTTACGCTCGGCCTGAGGGTCGTTGCGCAAATTGGTAAGCTCCGCCTCAAGTGTAATACTGTTTTTTTCGGTTGGATTGAGGTTGCCTACTAATTCGATGTATTTTGAAGTTGCCTCGTTGAAGCGGCTCCTTACGGATGCCATTGCGCTTTTGGGCACAAAGCCAATGGAAGCAAATTGTAGCTGCATCTGGTGCAGTGCTTCGCGGTTGCCGGTCCCCTCCTTCACAGCTATCAGCAACCCATCGATGATACTTTCTTTCTTTTTTAAATTGTCCTCTTGCTCAAGGTCAGCTTTCTCCTGAGTGCCCCTGCGCTGTTCAAAAAAGAAATCGCAAGCTTCTTTAAATTCTTTAAAAATCTTTTCGCGTTGCTTTTCGGGTACCGGACCTATGTCTTTCCATTTGCGCTGCAATTCGATCAACTCCTGCGAGGTGTGCGCCCAATCTTCGCTGCTTTTCAATTGCAGTGCCCGTTGCACCAATTCTTGTTTGGCCTTCAGGTTGTTGCTGCGCTCCTCATCAAGTTTTTTAAAGAAAAGGCCTTTGTTGTGAAAGAACGATTTGAATGAACTCCAGAATTTTTTGTTCAGGTCTTTTGCCTTTGTGCGTGGCATTGCTCCTACTCCATCCCACTTCTTTTGAAGCTCCAATATGGATATCGTCTTCTCGTTCCAGTCTTTGATGCGGTCGGAAGTAAACGTTGCAAACTCGGCTATGTCAACCGAAAGTTGCGATTTTGCTTCAAGGTTTTTCTTTAATTCAAGGTGCAGTTCGGCAACCAAAGCATCGCGCTTGGCATACACTTCGTCAGAAGCTTTTTTAAATCGCTGCCACACATTTTCCTGGTCTTCTTTCGGCACAGGGCCAATGTGCCTGAACTCGTTGTGAAGTTCATTCAGATCATGCACTGCATTTTTGATGGTGGATGCCTCGATCAATTTCTCAGCTTTACTGCAAAGCTCAAGTTTTGTTTCGAGGTTCTTTTTCCTATCTAATTCCTTTAACTCAAAATAGATTGAACGGTGGTCATAAAACCGGTCGATCAGTGCATTATAATTGGCCCAAAGGGTTTTAATGTTCTGCATGGGCACGGGCCCCACCTGCTTCCACTGATGCTGCAACTCTTTGAACTTGTGAAATGAATTAGGGCTGTCTTCCCCATCCATCAATACCCGCAACTGCTCGAGGATTTCATTTTTCTTGCGCAGGTTTTCTGATTTTTTTTCTTCGATGCTTTTATAAAAGTGAGTCCTCTTGTCGCGAAGGAGTTTTAATGTCGCATCAAAGTGATGGTCGGTTTCATCATATCTATATTCGAAATCATCTTCGTTGCCGCCTTCGCTTTTAAATTTGATCAGTGCCTCAGCCTTTTCGTTCGTCCTGATCTCATCGTACAATGGCTTCAGTTCTTTAACGATGGCGTCAGTCTTTTTAAAGTCCTCGCTCTTCAACAACTCCTTCAGCACATCGAGCATTTCCTTTTTCGACATCTGCGAAAAATCGGGCAGCGCGTGATCTTCCTGATCGGCACCATGATCTGCCAACACTTCCCCTACAAGATCAGGCTCCGGGCCCTTTCCCTCCATCACCATAAATGCAGCACCGGAACCGTTCCCCCCTGCCACCAATTCACTTGCTTGGTTCACCTCTTTATCGTTTTCCATTGTCAGCCCAATTTATGGGAGGGTAAAAATACTAAAATCCTTTAATTCATCCGGGGGTCGGCCGGGTAATTTGAATAAACTGTAAAACGGCCCCCCAAACCTTGCATTGCTTTTTTCCACATTTGGTCTGGCAAGGTTTCAAAAATCAAATCATCCGACACGCGGTCGCTCACTATCCACGAATTGAGTTTTAGTTCTTCTTGCAATTGGTTGGGCGACCATCCGCTATACCCCAAAAAGAATTTGATATCGGTTATCAAAAGTTGACCTGTGTTTTTCATGGTCAGCAGCTGTTCAAAATTTCCGCCCCAATAAATCCCTTCTTCTATTTCAATGGCATCTTGCAACCCGGCATAGCGGTGCACAAAATGCAGGGTGTCTTGTTGCACGGGGCCACCAATAAATATCTGGGCATCCAAACCTTTCAAATCTTCCATCACCTCGCTGACACGCGACTCCGAAGGCTTGTTCAAAATAAAACCTACCGATCCCTCTTCATTGTGTTCGGTAAGTAAAATTGCCGTTCGTTCAAAATTAGGATCGGCCAAATAAGGCTCCGACAAAAGCAACCTTCCTTTTTTAGGACTTATCTTATTCTGATATTGAAAAAACTCCATATCGCTTTTCGGTTAATAAACGCTTTGGCGGCAATAACAGTTTCTGCTCGAAATATAATCTTAAGAAAGACAAGGTTTTTGTGAGAAGCAAACTTTGGATTCACTAATTTTTCGGAAAATAAAATAACATGGCCAAGATTTCAGAATTGCGAAGGGATTATGCCAAGGAAACGCTGGATATAAGCAGCATTGAAAAAAATCCAATACTTCAGTTTGAGAAATGGTTTGATGAAGCCTTGCGGGGGGAAGTATTGGAACCCAATGCGATGACATTATCAACTGTGTCTGATTCAGGGCGGCCATCAGCAAGGATTGTGTTGTTGAAAGGCATTGAGCAAGGTAAATTTTTGTTTTACACAAACTACCATAGCAAAAAAGGGAAAGAGCTTGAGAGCAACCCTGCTTGTGCGCTCACTTTTTTTTGGCCCGAACTGGAGCGTCAGGTGCGCATCGATGGCACCTGCGATCGCGTTGATGTTGCTACTTCAGAGAAATATTTTCAAAGCAGGCCGAGGGAAAGCCAGGTTGGGGCGTGGGCATCGCCACAGAGCAGCGTCATCAGCGATCGAGGCCTCTTGGAGGCACGCGTGATCGAAATAGAAAAAAAGTTTAAAGGGCAGGAGACATTGCCCAAGCCCTATCAGTGGGGAGGTTTTGCGGTGGATCCTTACGAAATTGAATTCTGGCAAGGACGGCCCAGCCGGTTGCACGACAGGATTGTGTATTGCAAAGTGGATGAACAATGGTCAACCCGAAGGCTTGCACCGTAGTGGGAAATTCAGAAAAATTTTGTCAACTGCCCATTTTTGTCAATTGTCAATTCATACCAGTGTCAATTTGAATTATCACAGCAACAGTTTATCGCAATGAAAATAAATTGTCAACGCCAATGCTGCGCCTTACGGTGAAGCCTTCTCCGAATTTAACACCAATAGCGTGACCAAATTCTTGCGCACGCGATTCGAGCAAGTTCATGAATAATGGATTGGAAATATAGGTTTCCGGCTCCTTGCTTTGCGGATCGTAAAATTGAGTTTTAAAAGCCCGTATTGCGTCCATCTTTTTTTCCCAATGTTCCGATATGTCCACGATAAAATCTGGTTGGATGTACTGGCTTTGAATGAAGTGGTACAAAGCTTTCGGTCTCCACGGCAGTTGCTTTGTTCCTGCATCCGAAGTTTCAACTTTGGCAAGCCCAGCTATGAAGCAAGAGTCGAAGGAGAGCCCAGCTCCTTTTCCGTGGTCGGGATGGCGATCATACACAGCATTGGCAAGCACAATTTCGGGTTGATACTTTCTGATCACCCGTGCCACTTCAATTTGATGAGCTTCGTCATTTTGAAAAAAGCCATCACGGAAATTTAAATTTTCACGTATTGATAGCCCCAGTATTTTAGAGGACTGCAACGCTTCGGCATCGCGCGTTTGCACCGTGCCACGGGTGCCCAGTTCGCCCCGTGTAAAATCGATCACCCCTACCCTATTGCCGAGGGCAATATGCTTCGCAATGGTACCGCCACATCCCAACTCCGCATCATCGGGGTGAGAGGCCAAAACCAATATATCCAATTTCAATTTCATGCTCAATGAACGGTTTCCATTTCTTTGGCAGCGAGAAATTTTTCGGCATCAAGCGCACCCATGCAACCTGTGCCAGCAGCAGTTACTGCTTGCCTATAAACCCGATCTGCCACATCGCCCACAGCAAAAACACCTTCCACATTGGTTTTAGTTGAGCCTGGCTGCACTTGCACATAGCCCGCTTCATCCATGCTCAAAATATTTTTAAAGATGTCGGTGTTTGGCTTATGCCCGATGGCGAGGAAGAAACCCTGAATGGAAATTTCTTTTTTCTCTCCGGTTTTATTGTTCACTATCCGAACGCCATTGACTCCGCTGTCGTCACCCAGTATTTCATCGGTCTCCGTGTTCCAATGGATTTCAATATTGGTTGTGTTCAATACCCTTTGTTGCATAATTTTAGAGGCCCGCATTTCATCTCTTCTTACAATAAGGTGAACTTTCGAACAGAGCTTGGACAAGTATGTTGATTCTTCCGCTGCCGAATCTCCAGCACCCACCACGGCCACTTCCTTACCGCGATAAAAATATCCATCGCATACAGCACATGCCGACACGCCCCGGTTTGCAAATTTTTCTTCGGATGGAATGCCGAGATATTTTGCTGTGGCGCCCGTGGCAACGATCACTGATTCCGTAACCACCACATCTTTTTCATCCACCGTAACTTTTAATGGATACGATGAAAAATCAACGGCCGTTACCAATCCGAAATTCACTTTTGTACCGAAACGTTCGGCTTGCTTCTGAAGGTCCATCATCATCTGTGGTCCGTTGATCCCATCCGCATAACCCGGAAAATTCTCCACATCGTTGGTGGTGGTGAGTTGGCCACCCGGTTGGCCTCCTGTGTAAAGGATAGGGCTAAGGCCGGCCCTTGCTGCATAAATGGCAGCCGTGTAGCCTGCAGGCCCCGAACCGATGATCAATACTTTTATTTTGTTTTCGTCCATAATATTGAATCTAAAATGTGAGTCAACAAGTCTTAAATTATTGACAATGAAAATCTAATAAAAAAGGCCTCATTGCCACGAGACCCTCATTTCTGATTTAGTTACAAATACATTTAACCTAAGTAAGGCTTTAACGCCTTGCTTCTGGAGGTATGCCGGAGCCTCCGGATTGCCTTTTCTTTTATCTGGCGCACCCTTTCGCGGGTAAGGTTAAACTTCTCGCCAATTTCTTCCAAGGTCATGGCATGCTCACCATTTAAGCCAAAATAAAAGATGATCACATCGGCCTCACGTTGTGTCAATGTGGAAAGTGCGCGTTGCACCTCTCTTCTAAGCGAGTCTGTCATCAAACCCGAGTCGGGTTTTTCTTCGCTGTCGTTTTCCAGCACATCCAACAAACTGTTTTCTTCACCTTGCACAAAGGGCGCATCCATGGAAACATGCCGGCCAGAAATCTTCATGGTATCGATCACTTCCGAGGTAGTCACTTCAAGCACTTCGGCCAACTCTTCGGGTGAAGGTTCACGTTCAAACTTCTGTTCCAATTCGGAAAAAGTTTTTGAAATTTTATTCAGCGATCCTACGCGGTTCAATGGCAACCGTACTATGCGCGATTGCTCGGCCAATGCTTGCAGAATGGATTGACGTATCCACCACACAGCATAAGAAATAAATTTGAAGCCACGGGTTTCATCAAAACGTTGTGCTGCTTTTATCAACCCCAGGTTTCCTTCATTGATCAGGTCGCCCAGCGAAAGGCCCTGGTTCTGATATTGCTTGGCCACCGAAACAACAAAGCGAAGGTTGGCCTTTGTCAATTTCTCGAGAGCAATTTGATCTCCTTCCTTAATTCGTTTGGCGAGTTCAACCTCCTCATCGGGCGTAAGCAAATCTACCTTTCCGATTTCTTGCAGGTACTTATCAAGCGATTGACTCTCTCGATTCGTGATCTGCTTGCTTATCTTTAATTGTCTCATTGCGCTATTTAGTGGTTAAATTCTAAACACGTAAAGGCGAAAAATTAGTTCCAAAAAGCGGTATTCGCAAGATTATGGTGCACAACAATTTTGCGAAATTTAAAAAGGTTATGGGATTTAAAACCCATAACCTTTTTTATTCTGTGTTAAAACCAGAAGGTCAAGCCGATGCGGGTTCCTTTCTTGGAGGCCGTGGCAACAGCTCTTTGCGCGATAAACGGAACTTGCCTGTTTTCTTATCTACTTCCACCAGTTTCACTTTTACCTCCTCACCTACTTGCATCACCCCGTCCATCGTTTCGAGGCGCTCCCACTTTATTTCTGAAATGTGCAACAGGCCGTCTTTGCCTGGCATAAATTCTACGAAGGCCCCAAATGGCATGATCGATTTCACCACGCCATCATACACCAGACCAACTTCGGGCACGGCCACGATAGCTTTCACGCGCCTTACCGCTGCATCCATCACATCCTGGTTGGTTGCAAAGATGTTCACGATTCCCCGGTTCCCTACTTCTTCTATAACTATGGTGGCACCGGTAGTCTTCTGTATTTCTTGTACCACTTTTCCACCTGGCCCGATCACGGCACCTATCAAATCTTTCTCGATGCTGATCGTAACAGCGCGAGGGGCATGTGGTTTCAAATCGGCCTTGGGGGCAGCAATGGTTTTCTTCATTTCATTTAAAATATGAAGACGTCCCTCCTTCGCCTGATCCAATGCTTCTTTTAGAACTTCATAAGTAAGTCCATCTACTTTTAAATCCATTTGGCAAGCAGTGATGCCAGCAGCCGTGCCGGTCACTTTAAAATCCATGTCGCCCAGGTGATCTTCATCGCCAAGGATATCCGACAGGATTGCATATTTCTTTGTTGTGCTATCGGAAATCATTCCCATCGCAATCCCGGAAACGGGGGATTTGATTTGTACCCCGGCATCCATCAGTGCCAATGAGCCCGCACACACCGTGGCCATGGATGACGAACCGTTGGATTCCAAAATATCAGAAACCAAGCGGATTGTATAAGGACTTTCGGCAAGGTTTGGAAGCACTTGCTTTAACGCGCGCATAGCCAAGTTTCCGTGGCCTACTTCCCTCCTGCCCGGACCGCGGTTAGGTTTTACCTCGCCCGTAGAAAATCCTGGAAAGTTGTAATGCAAAATAAATTTATTGGAGCCGTCAAACATGGCACCATCAATCATCTGCTCATCTAATTTAGTACCCAAAGTAACGGTGCTAAGGGATTGTGTCTCTCCGCGGGTAAACACTGCCGAACCGTGTGCCATAGGAAGGTAATCGATCTCAGACCAGATAGGACGGATTTCATTGGTCTTGCGCCCATCCAAGCGAACGTGTTCGTTGAGCACTAAATCGCGGCAAGCTTTCTTTTGAATGTCTTTGTAATATTTTTTCACCAGATCTTTATTCACCGCGCTGTCTTCTGGCAAAGAGGCTAAGTAATCTTCCACAATTTTTGAGAAGAGTTCGGAGCGGTTGTGTTTGTTGGTGAGTTGCTGACGGGCCACTGCGTAAACCTTGTCGTAAAGCAAGCCATGAAGTTCTGCTTTAAAATTTTCGTCTTTCACTTCGTGGTTGTATTCGCGCTTTTTTGTTTTTCCGGTTGCTTGGGCCAGTTCAAGTTGCAGTTGGCATTGAACCTTTATGGCTTCGTGCGCCAACTTCAACGCAACAAGCATATCTTCTTCATTGGTTTCTTTGCACTCTCCCTCCACCATAAGAATATTTTCTATGGAAGCGGCCACAATAAAATCCATATCCGACTTCTCTTTTTGCTCTAACGTAGGATTGATAACATACTGGCCATCAACGCGCACAACACGCACCTCTGAAATAGGTCCTTGAAAAGGAATATCGGAAACCGACAGAGCGGCTGATGCTGCAAATGCAGCCAGTGAATCTGGCAAAGCGTTGAGGTCACCGGAAATGAGTTGAATGGCTATTTGGGTCTCGGCATGATAGTCATCTGGAAAAAGCGGACGGATAGCTCTGTCCACCAAACGGCTGATCAGCACTTCATAATCAGAAAGTTTTCCTTCCCTCCTTAAAAAGCCTCCTGGTATTTTTCCTGTGGAAGCAAATCTTTCCTGATAGTCAACCGACATGGGCAAAAAATCAACTCCATCCTTTGCAGTTTGCGAGGCTACCACGGTTGCAAGCAGCATGGTATTGCCCATACGGAGCACAACCGCTCCATCGGCCTGACGGGCAAGTTTTCCGGTTTCAATTGTAATGGTACGTCCATCGGGGAGCGTACATGATTTCGAGATAACAGATAAGTTCATGATATGGATTGTTTATAAAAGGCTTACAATACACAGCCTTTCGGGTAGTTTGTAAAAAGTGAAAGGGAACCCGGTATGGTTCCCTGTTCTGCTCAAAAATGATTGCTATTTTCTTAGTTCCAGATCGGCAAGAATTGACCTGTATCTTTCAATGTTGTTTTGTTGCAGGTAATTGAGCAACTTCTTGCGCTTGCCAACCAATCTTAGGAGACCTTGTTGGGTTGAGAAATCCTTCCTTTGACCTTTCAAGTGAGTTGTCAAATGGTTGATTCTATGTGTGAATAGGGCGATCTGCGATTCTGGGGAACCAGTATCGGTCTTTTTCTTTGCGAAGCCATGCTTGGTGAACAACTCCTGCTTCTTTTCTGAATTGAGGTACATCTTCGTGTAAAATTTATCTTTTTCTAATTTTTAACGCGCAAAAGTAGCCCCATCACCACTAAAAAACAAGTTATATATCAAAGTTCGTTCAAGCAGTTTTAATAAACCTGCGTTTCAGCCTGTCCCAAACAACATTATAAAAGTCTCCATCGAAGAGCCTGGCATCGGCCCGTGCTTGTTTTAAAAACACCAAGCCGATTATCACCAGAACGGAATTGGCAAGCCAGAGGCCTTGCGATACTGTTACCACACTTTGCTTGGCCCATTTCTCGCCTATCAAAGTGAGCACATAGAAAACAATAAAGAAAAATATGGAGAGCAGCACCGGCACGCCAAGCCCACCTTTTTTTATGATCGCGCCAAGCGGTGCGCCAATCAAAAACATGGCAATGCAGGCAATTGAGTTTGCCAAGATTTTATGCCATTGTATATCGAATACCACAAACTCATCGTGGTGCGATTTGATTTGCTCGTTGGAGTTAAGCAACTGGCTCTTCACCGACCTAACCTGGCTCAAAGCAGATGTTATGTCGCTATGCAACAACGGAAGTTTGAAAATGCTGTCGGAAAGTGCCCGAGCTTTGGCGGAAACAACAATTTCTTTTGGCGGTGGATTGAATGGTATTGCTATGTGCGGTACGGTCTGCTGGCCGGCCACATTATTTTTGTTGATTGCGAGTGAGTCCTTTTTCTTTTTCAGTGCCTTCACTTCGTTGGGCCATTGCACAGAATCCTTTAGGTGATACCTGAATACATTCGTGCTGGAAGAATAAATCAAAATCTGTTGATTCTTTATCTCATTGCCCACCGAGTCCATGTCCACCTCTAATTGCTCCAAGTTTCGCATGATGCGGTTGCTCTCAAACCATTTTTTATCGGTTCTATTCAAGCCGAACGAAGACAGGTCGAACACGATTTGTGTTTTGGCAAACTTTGTCTTGCGAAAAGTTTCATCGCCCGCCTGGCCGGAGGAATAATTGGTGCTTGCGCTTGTCCCTTCTATATAATTGTACCCATTGAACAACTCCAGTTTCAAGTACTGATCGTTCAGAACGGTGTACATCCTGCCCGAATCGGCCACGGTCACTTCTTTGTTTCCAGAGCGGCCACGGTGATCATAAATAATGATCCCTTTTAAAATCCCTTCATCGGGGGATTTCTCATTCACTTTGATACTGATGTCTGGAATGGAATTATAAAACGCACCTTGCCGTAAGTCTAGCGAAGGCTTTTTTTGTTTGATGTCATAGAGTAAGCTGTACGCCTCCAGTGCGGCCTTTGGCACTAAGTAATTGCCCAAAATAAAAGCACCCCCCGTAAGCAGGAGCACAAAAACAAAAATGGGAAACAGGCTTCTTACCAGTGAAATACCCAGGCTTTTTATAGCGGTCAACTCAAAATGTTCGCCCAGGTTTCCAAAGGTAATGAGCGATGAGAGCAGCACGGCCAAGGGAAGGGCCACTGGTGTATTAAAGACTGCGAAGTAAAAAAGCAATTTGCCTATCACATCCCAGCCCAGGTCTTTGCCGATGATGTCGTCAAAATATTTGAGCATGTGGATGTTCAACAAGATGAACACCACCACCAGAAAGGTGAGGATAAAGGGGCCCAGAAAGGAAGTGAGGATCAGCTTGTCAATCTTCTTCATATAGAATGGTGCAAAGATAATCTCAAAAACAAGGCCATTTATTCTTTTACCAAAAATTGCATTGTAACGACAGCGCATTCCAAGTCGCGTTTCTTTGCTACATGGTGGCTTTAAAGAAAATCTTCATTTTGATAATCATAAAAGTTTGTATGTTTGCGGCCTCAAAATCAGAATTTGTGGCTCCGTAATTTTTGCAAAGGCCACTCATTAACCACGATTCAAGTTTTCTGATTTTGGAGTTTCTTTAGCATGGCGCGGTAGCTCAGGTGGTTAGAGCGTTGGATTCATAACCCAGAGGTCGGGGGTTCAACTCCCCCCCGCGCTACTAATTCCAATCTCCGAAACTGGATCTCTAATTATTTACTAATCCAGTTTTTGATGGTGTTCTGTATCATCAAAAAAAAAAGGATTTTATGGTTTAATTTGTTGATGATCAAAAAATCTTCTACCTTAAAATCAAAACAGTACTCTTATGATTGCTAAAAAAACTAAAACGCTATTTACTGCTGATTTTGAGATTCATGCTTCAATAAAAATGCTCTATCCGTATTTGCAGACTGCTAGTGGCTTGTCCGAATGGTTCGCTGAGAACGTCAACATAAGCCCCGAAAAGGTATTCACCTTTGTGTGGGACAATGAAGAGCATAAGGCTCGTATGACTGCCCACCGTGTTAATCACTTTGCACGCTTCGAATATCTTCCAGAAACAAAAGAAGACGAGAAGGATCCCTCCTATGTAGAGTTGCGTTTGGAAATAAACGACCTCACCCAAACAACCTTCCTTAAGGTGTTGGATTATTCAGACTTTGACGATCAAGATGAATTGAAAGACCTTTGGGAAGGGTTGATCGAAAACCTCAAAAAAGTAGTGGGCGGTTAAAACGCCATTTTCCTTTGGGTGTCCCTGCTATAAATTAATGTCAATTGTTACTTTTGCGTCCATTCGCTTTTTTGCGAAGGTGAAACAATAATCCATTTCCATTAACCCGATTTATGCTACCCGCTATCAACCCCACCGAAACAAACTCCTGGCAAAAACTTACCGGCCACTTGCTTACGATGCAGGCAACCCACATGCAGGAACTGTTTGCCGATGATCCACACCGGTTTGAAAAATTTCAACTTTCGCTCAATGATATTTTATTGGACTATTCCAAAAATATTGCCACGGAGGAAACGATGAATTTGCTTTTCAACCTTGCCAACGAAGTGCAATTAACGGAAGCTATACTTGCCATGTTCAATGGGGACAAGATCAACCAAACGGAACATCGCCCTGTGCTGCATATCGCATTGCGCAATACCTCAAACACACCCGTTTATGTGGATGGTGTTGATGTGATGCCCGATGTAAACAAAGTGCTGATGCAAATGGAAATTTTTTCAAAGCGGTTGATTGGAGGCGAATGCAAAGGCTTTACAGGCAAGGCAATAACAGATGTTGTGAATATCGGAATTGGTGGTTCGGACTTAGGGCCTCTGATGGTTATTGAAGCACTGAAACCCTATCATAAAAACATCGCTCCTCATTTTGTTTCTAATGTGGATGGTACGCACATTGCCGAAACACTCAAAAGGTTAAATCCCGAAACCACGCTTTTCATTGTTGCCTCCAAAACATTCACCACCCAGGAGACCATGACCAATGCCGAATCGGCAAAGTCTTGGTTCATGGAAAAAACAAATGGCAAAGGCGATGTGGCAAAACATTTTGTGGCGGTTTCAACCAACGCGAAGGCGGTCACTGCATTTGGCATTGCTCCCGAAAACATGTTTGTGTTTTGGGATTGGGTAGGCGGACGATATTCGCTCTGGTCATCGATCGGGCTCTCCATTGCTTGCACCATTGGCTTCGATAATTTTAAACAATTACTGGAAGGCGCCCACGATGCCGACAATCATTTTAAGAATGAACCGTTTGAAAAAAATATCCCGGTTGTGCTGGCGCTGCTCGGAGTTTGGTATTCAAATTTTTTCGATGCCCACTCAGAAGCCATACTTCCCTACGATCAATACTTGCACCGCTTTGCTGCCTACTTTCAACAGGGAAACATGGAGAGCAACGGAAAATCAATCGACCGCAACGGACAGCCTGTGCTCTATCAAACAGGACCGGTTATTTGGGGCGAGCCGGGCACCAACGGACAACATGCATTTTATCAATTGATACACCAGGGCACCAAACTTATACCATGCGATTTTATTGCTCCCGCCAATAGCCACAATCCAGTAGGCGACCATCATGCCAAACTCATGTCGAACTTTTTTGCGCAGACAGAAGCGTTGATGACGGGCAAAACCGAAGACCAAGTGGAGCAAGAACTCCGCGAAGCAGGCATGTCGAAAGAAGAAATGAAATTCCATCTTCCATATAGAGTATTTGCCGGCAACCGGCCCACCAATTCAATCATGTTTAAAAAACTTACGCCCCGCACATTGGGTACCCTCATTGCTTTGTACGAACACAAAGTATTTGTTCAAGGTGTGGTGTGGAATATTTTCAGTTTCGATCAATGGGGTGTTGAACTGGGAAAAGTGTTGGCCAAAAAAATCCTTCCCGAACTTACTTCACCCGATGAGATTTCTTCGCACGATGCATCCACCAACGGACTGATCAACTATTTCAAACGATTGAAATCCGAATAAGAATATTCTTCTTGTAAAACGTATCGTAACCTGTACTTTTACCGCCTCGACTAATTAAATGGAATCAAAAATTTCGAAGATCGGTGTGTTCACCTCTGGTGGAGATGCCCCTGGAATGAATGCAGCTTTACGTGCTGTAGTGCGTGCTGCCATCTACTATAAAAAAGAAGTGTGCGGCATCATACAAGGGTATGAAGGCATGATCAGTGGCGACATTGTAAAGTTGAGTGCGCGCTCAGTGGGCAACATCTTGCAACGTGGCGGCACTATTTTAAAAACAGCACGGAGCGCGGAGTTCCGCACAAAAGAAGGCCGCGAAAAGGCGTTCGAAAATATCAAGAAGAACAGCATCGATGCATTGGTGGCCATAGGAGGAGATGGAACGTTTACTGGTTTGCACAAATTTTATGAAGAGTTCGGTGTCCCCTCCATTTGTATCCCCGGCACTATCGACAACGATCTGGCTGGCACTGATTATACCATTGGCTTTGATACCGCCACCAACACAGCCGTGGAAGCTATTGACAAAATTCGCGATACCGCTATTTCGCACAACCGTCTTTTCTTTATTGAAGTGATGGGCCGTAACTCAGGTTACATTGCTCTTAACTGTGGCATTGCCGGTGGTGCCGTTGCCACTATCATTCCTGAAGAGAACATGACGTTGGACGAACTGTTCAACAAATTAGATGAAGGCGGAAAAACAAACAAGAAGTCGAGCCTTGTGGTAGTGGCCGAAGGAAGCAAGCTCGGTGGCGCGATGGAGTTGGCCAACCTGTTCACAGCACGCAATAATTATTTCGACATCAAGGTAACTATACTCGGCCACCTTCAGCGCGGTGGAACCCCTACATACTTTGATCGCGTGCTGGCCAGTAAAATGGGTGTCGCTTCAGTGGAAGGTTTGCTCAATGGACAAAAAGATGTAATGGTGGGCATGCTCAATGGCAAGATGGTTTACAATGATTTTCATGCCATCATCAACAGCCATCACGAGATCGACAGCGAATCGCTTCGCATAGCCAAAATCCTTTCCATATAATTTTTTTTTATGAAAGACCTTACCGTTGGAATAGACATTGGAGGCACCAACACAAAATACGGCATTGTGGACCGGGATGGAAATGTGATCTATCAAGGCAATATTGCCACCACTCAGTACGAAGATTTTCAGGATTATTTTGATGCGATGGCCGATGCCCTGCGCAAGGGCATTGCCGAACTCCCCTCTTCCACGCGCATTGTGGGCATTGGTGTGGGCGCGGCCAACGGAAATTATTACACCGGAAACATTGAGCGTGCCACCAACTTAAAGTGGAAAGGCATACTTCCCCTGGCGCAAATGTTCAAAGATGAATTTGAGGTTCCCTGCATACTCACCAACGATGCCAACGCGGCCGCGGTGGGCGAAATGATTTATGGCAACGCCAAAAACATGAAGGATTTTGTGGTGATCACATTGGGCACAGGCTTGGGCAGTGGTTTTGTTTGTGGAGGCGTATTGCTGAACGGACATCATGGAATTGCGGGTGAAGTTGGCCACACTTCTGTGAACCCTACCGGTCGCTATTGCAATTGTGGCAAGCGCGGTTGTTTGGAAACGTATGTATCAGCTACGGGCATCAAGAGAACGGTGTATAAATTATTGGCCGACCACTTAGAACCCAGTGAACTTCGCGGAATCAGTTTTGATAACCTGAACACAAAAATGATTTCGGAGGCAGCCAACCGCGGTGATATAGTGGCGCAAGAGGCATTTGAATATACAGGCAGGATTTTAGGAATGAAATTGGCCGAGACTGCCGTGCACACCGACCCGGAAGCGATCTTTCTTTTTGGTGGTTTATCTATGGCGGGCGATCTGATTTTCAGGCCAACCATCAAACACATGGAGGCCAATCTGATGCCTTTGTTCAGGGGGAAAATAAAGGTGCTCCCCTCCGCGATGCACAACCAAGCCGCCCCAATTTTGGGCGCCAGCAGTTTGGTGTGGGATTATTTGGATAAGATGAAAGCGAAGGCGGAGTTGGTGTAACGGTTTGCACATCCACAATAAAAACTCCGAGGCAATAATTCATTTCGCTTGTTGCGTGAAAGGCGACCCTTGTTAGAGTTGGTCGCCTGACCAACTCTTTTCAAAATCTTCCTCGTTAGAATTGGTCACCGCAACAACTTACTTTTGACCAACATCAAACGAAGGACCTTCTTCCTCCTCGTGGAGTCTCCGCCTTGCCTGCCTAGCTGGTAGGCAGGGGACTACTATGAGAAAGAAAGAATGATTTGAAAACACCATAAGGCTTTCGGAAAGAGTTGATACTTTTGTAATTGTTCTGATTAAGGAATAAAGAAGTGATTAATTTTAGACAGCCATGAAAATACTATTGGACATCAAGGACGAAAAGGCCGCCTTCTTCATGGAGGTGCTCAAGAACTTCACTTACGTGAAGGCAAAGCCACTCACGGCAGAAAAAAACCTGCTGCTGAAAGAGATCGAACAGGCCGTGCACAACGTGAACCTCGCTAAGCAGGGGAAGCTAAAGGCCAAACCGCTCAGCGAACTGCTCGATGAGCTATAGCATCGGCACCATCCCTCCGTTCGATAGGCAGTTGAAACGGTTGATAAAAAAATTCCCCTCGTTGAGGAAAGAGGTGGCGCAGCTCGGCAAAAGTTTGGCCGATGAACCCACCGATGGCACTCCACTGGGCAACAACTGTTACAAGATACGCTTGGCCATCGCCTCGAAGGGCAAAGGCAAGAGCGGTGGCGCAAGGATCATCACGCACATCTACGTGGAAGGCAAGGTCGTCTATCTACTTGCCATCTACGACAAATCCGAACAGGGCAACATCTCAGACAAACAGATATTGGACTTGTTGCGCATCATAAGGTAGCCAACAACAAACCCGACTCTCCATCGGGTTTGTTGTTATCTTGCCTAAAATCTTCCCACCACCACTTTCTATCACCAGATTTCACAAAGTGTTTTAATAATTGATCAAAAATTTGTCGTCCGAATTTTTTGTCCAAAAGTGTGATGTCCTCATTGGTCAGACCTAGAGTTTTTATTACATTATCAATATCTTCTGTTACCTGTCCCATTCTATTTTCAAAGCATTAGCCACCAACTCGCTAATATCCACAACCATCAACCACCCCTAAACCTTCGGCACCTTATATCCATTGTTATACTTCGCTGCCATCAGCGCGTTGGCTTTCTCTTCATTGAATTTTGCTTTGGCCACATCCCAACTCACCTTCCCTCCTGTTTTGTAAGAGATGTTTCCCATCTGGCATACTGTTGCCACATGGGCGCCATCTTGTATGGGGCAAGTAAGTTTGGTGAAATCGCGGCCTTTCACGGCTTGAATAAAATTCACCGTATGGAAGTCGAGCCCAGAGCCTTTGTTTGGTTGTACAGGAATTGCCTCCATCCTTTTCTCATCGGGTATCACCTCCCAGCCGCCACGCCATAGAACGAGCGTGCCGTTGTTGCCAATGTATGAGATGCCGTGGTCTTTGCCATAGTTTCCGTTGCTTATGCTTTGCGCTTGCTCCCATATCATGTTATACCCATCGAACTCATACACCGTAGCAAGCGTGTCGGGTGTTTCGTGAGGGCCATCGGGGTAAGCGTATTTTCCACCCAGGGCCACAGCAGACTTAGGAAATTTTGCATCCATGCCGAGCAGCGCATAGTCGATGAGGTGAACACCCCAGTCTGTCATAAGTCCACCGGCATAATCCCAAAACCAACGGAAGTTGAAATGGAAACGGTTGGGGTTGAAGGGCCGTTTTGTTGCAGGGCCAAGCCACATATCATAGTTTACTCCTGCCGGTGGGGTGCCGTCCGGTTTTGTTTCAATATTCCTCATCCAACCTTGGTAAGCCCATGCTTTCACGGTGCGTATTTTTCCGAGCTTTCCGGTTTTAATAAAGTTCAAGGCATCCACAAAGTGAGGCACACTGCGTTGCCACTGCCCTACCTGCACAGCTTTGTTGTATTTCTTTTGCGCGGCCACCATCACATTGCATTCTTCAATGGAGTTGCCGATCGGCTTTTCCACATACACATCTTTGCCGGCCTCGCATGCTTCCACCATTTGCAAACAATGCCAGTGATCGGGCGTGCCAATGATGATCACGTTAAGGTCTTTGTTTTCCAACATCTTGCGATAGTCTGTGTATGTTTTAGTCTGTATTCCGTTTTTGGCCAGTTCATATTTGCGGAAGTTGAGCACGTTGTCGTCCACATCGCATAAGGCGGCCACATTTATTTCGGGAATTTTCATGAAGGAGGTCAAGTCGGACCAGCCCATGCCATTGACACCGATAACACCTACATTGATTTTGTCGTTGGCGGAAACAAGGCTCTTTGCTTTTGCTATTGCCTCCCAAGGAAATGCCGTTGCTAAACCCACACCGGCTGCCGCTTTTGCGGAAGTATGAAGAAATGATCTGCGTGATTGTGACATGGATATTGTTTTAGTTGAGGTTGTAATTTA
>JANOQB010000108.1:0-7846 GCA_031422215.1 Cytophagales bacterium
ATGCTTCGCGTTCATTCATTGATATCTTTAGGTCTTCTTCTGGGGCCGTCATATTGGCTCCCTTGTTTCTCTCATTACAAGAAAAGAATAATGCGGCCAACAAGAATATGGTATTCATTTTCATTTTGATAAATGGTTCAGTTATACAATTCAATAGCCCGATAATAGTAACTGAAACGAATGGAGAAAATTATTGGAAAGGGAACTACTACTCTTACAGTTTATTCCAACGCCTTCACCCCTGGCAACACCTTTCCTTCAAAATATTCAAGCAACGCTCCACCACCGGTGGACACATAGCTTACCTTATCTTCGAAACCAAATTTGGCCACAGCCGCTGCCGAGTCGCCACCACCAATCAAGGAGAATGCACCTTTTGATGTTGCCCTCACCACTGCTTCAGCTATGCCTTTGGTACCTTTTTCAAATTTCTCCATTTCAAACACACCCATAGGGCCATTCCACAAAATGGTTTTGGATTCCTCCACCACTTTTGAAAACACTTGCAAGGCTTGTGGCCCAATATCCAAACCCATCCAACCTGTATCGATAGAATTGTTGTTCGAAATTTTTGTGTTGGCATTCGCATCAAATTTATCGGCCACTATCGAATCAATAGGCAGATGAAGTTCCACACCTTTTGATTTTGCTTTTTGAATAAGCTCTTTGGCAAGTTCCAATTTATCTTCTTCCACCAACGAGTTGCCGATGTTGCCGCCAAGTGCTTTAAAAAATGTGTAAGCCATGCCACCGCCAATGATCAAGTGGTTTACTTTATCAAGCAATTTCTCGATTATCAATATTTTATCCGAAATTTTCGCTCCACCCATAATGGCGGTGAAAGGCCGCACCGTATTTTCCATTACTTTTTTTGCGTTTGCCAATTCAGCAGCCATCACATAGCCGGCACATTTTTCCTTGAAGAACTGCGCCACAATAGTAGTGGAAGCATGGGCGCGGTGAGCCGTGCCAAAGGCATCGTTCACATACAAATTTCCGTGCTTCGAAAGTTTTTCTGCAAAGGCAAGGTCACCCTTTTCTTCTTGCTTGTAGAAGCGGAGGTTTTCGAGTATCAGTACCTCACCGGGTTTAAGCGCGGCAGACAATGCGAACGATTCGTCACCGATACAATCCGGAGCGAACTTTACAGGAACACCCAATAATTGCTCAGTTGTTTTCACGGTATGCTTCAATGAATATTTTTCTTCGGGGCCATCCTTGGGCCTGCCCAAGTGCGACATGAGCACGCAACTGCCTCCGTCTTTTAAAATTTTCTTGATGGTGGGTATGGTGGCGCGTATGCGGTTGTCGTCCGTGACAGTAAATGATTTATCGAGCGGCACATTAAAGTCAACACGGATGAGTGCACGTTTTCCCTGGAAGTTGATGTCGTTGATGGTTTTCATAAATTTATTTGAGTCAAATTATTTTAATGGCAAAAGGTGGAGTAACAATTCATATCAGTGCGTAACAGTTGACAAAAGGTAGTTGACAAAATTTCGGGTGTGATTATAACTTACTGTTATCAATTGCATTTGCCTCTTTCACAATTAATTTGTCATGTACATCTCACTGATTATTGCTTACCGTTTACTGATCACAGTTTACCGATTACCGACCACCGTTTACTAATCACCGTTTACCGACCACCGCCTAGTCCCCAAAACTTATTCCCAATCCCTTCGCTGCCTTCACTAAGTATGAATCTCTTTTAAGAAAATTATATTCCTTGGTTGCTTCGTCCAGCGTAACGGACGTAATAGTATTGTTTTTAAATGCCACCATGCGCCCAAAAGTTTTCTCTAAGGCAAGCTCGAACGCTTTCACACCAAACAGCGTTGCCAGCACACGGTCGAATGCAATGGGTGTACCTCCACGCTGCACATGGCCGAGTACCGTCTCTCGTATTTCAGCTTGGCAACCCGCATCTTTTAATTGCTTCGAAAGTTGAAACGCCACGCCACCGAGCCGCACGTGCTCAGAACCTTTCTCACCTTTGCCAGCCGTGATACTTCCTTCTTTTGGTTTGGCCCCTTCGGCAATCACAATGTTGGCAAAACCCCGTCCGCGTTTATAACGGCTGTCGATGCGCTTCACTAATTTATTTATATCATAAGGTATTTCCGGTATCAGACAAATTTCTGCACCCCCGGCAATGGCGGTGTGCAAGCCGAACCATCCGGCATCGCGGCCCATTACTTCCATGATCATTACGCGGTGGTGGCTTTCGGCCGTGGTCACCAATTTATCAAAACTGTCGGTGGCAATCTGCACAGCAGTTTGAAAACCAAATGTCAAGTCGGTTGCAGACAAATCATTGTCAATTGTTTTTGGAACACCAATGATCGGAATTCCTTTTTCAAACAATGTCTTAGAAATTTTTTGCGACCCGTCTCCGCCAATGTTTATGATCGCATCAAAATTTAATGCGTTTAGTTTTTTTATAAGTTCATCTGATCTGTCTTCAAATTTGGTTGAGCCATCGGCTTGCATAACCGGAAACTTAATGGGGTTGGCCTTGTTGGTAGTTTTAAGAATGGTGCCTCCCTTCACATGAATGCCAGCTGTGCGCTTGCTCGTAAGGCGGATGATCTCCTGCGGCTCGTTCAGCACCCCGTTGAATGCTTCAATGCTTCCATATACCTCCCATTCTTTTTCCCTTCTGGCGCGCTTGGCAATGCCGCGTATCACTGCGTTCAGCCCGGGGCAATCGCCACCTCCGGTAAGTACTAAAATTTTCTTTGTCATAGATTTAAAATTCAAGGGCAAGATTAAGGATTCAAAATTCAATATTCAAGATCCATGTCGTTTAGTTAAGGGTTAGGTTTGAAGTAACAGTTATTTTGTGAGCATCGTCCCTCGAGGCGCGGAGACGATGCATGAAGTTAAGATTAAGGATTCAAAATTCAATATTCAAGATTCTGTGTCGTTTAGTTAAGGTTGTGAGTAATGGACCTATGCAAATTTTTTGGCGGCCCCCCGATGAAAAATCGGGGCCGGGCTATTCCTTCAAGCCTGCCAAGCGCTTCGATTGGTCCGGCCCACACACAAAATCCACGCGCTTCGGGCTTTCCGCTTCTATCCCTGGCCGAAATCATATAAGGGAAATTGTCAAAATAACTTCGACAAAATGTCAATCGAAAATTGTGAACCTTAGTAGAAAACGGTAAGCCATAGAACCAGAACCTTATTATCTTATCTTGAATTTTAGTCAACCAATCACAATAAGGTAATAAGGTTTGTCCCTCTTTTCTCGCCTATATCTACTAAGGTTTAGCCCAGACTTAGCAAGTTCTTATGCGGAAGTTATTTTGAAAGTTTCACTTAGTTAAAGTTGGTACGAAGTAACAGCTATTTAGTGAGCATCGTCCCACGAGGCGTGGAGACGATGCATGAAGTCTCTCACATCTCCAATCTCACATCTTAAACCCTAAAATTAAAATGCCGCCCTTCGCAATCTATCGTTTATCGCTTTTCCCAAACCAACGTCAGGCACTTCTTCTGCCACTATCATATCAATATCATTTTTGTCCAAGGTGCGCAACGAAGCAAATAATTTTTGAGCGGCCTCTTCAAGGTTGCCTGTTGGAGATAAAATTATTTGGTGGTCACCGTCTATATTCTCTATGTGTTTTTGGAATGTGATCACGCCAACCCGCTCGGTTCCATAAAGTCGAAGCAAGTCGTTGATGTTTCCCAATTTCATTTTCTTCGTTGGGGCGTAGTGGCTTTGCAACTGGCCTGGGGCTTTGGGGTTTGAAGAAGAATTTAGTTGCACACTTACTTTTCCAATCAGCGATTCAATTTTCTCCAGACTCAATCCGCCAAGCCTATACACCATCGGCACTTCATTTTCAAAGCCAATAATGGTTGACTCGATGCCCACTGCACAATCGCCTCCGTCAAGTATGTATTTTATTTTTTCTCCCAGTTGTTCATTTACATGCGCAGGCCGCGTTGGGCTAATGTATCCAAATGGATTTGCGCTTGGTGCTGCCAAGGGAAATGACAGAGCCTGGAGCAGTGCGCGTGTGAGGTCGTGATCAGGACAACGGATTGCAACCGTGTCCAATCCCGAAGTCACCAGGTCAGGTATGAAAGATTTTTTCTTTACGAGCAGGGTCAATGGCCCAGGCCAAAAAGTTGCAGCAAGTTTTTCTGCTTTCACCGGAAATGTTTCGGCCAACTCTTTTGCTTTGGCAATGCTTGCCACGTGCACAATCAACGGGTCGAACTGTGGGCGGTTTTTTACTTTGAATATTTCCAGCACGGCTTTTTCATTCAAGGCATTTGCCGCAAGGCCATACACCGTTTCGGTTGGGATGGCAACCAATTCACCTTTTTCAAGCAGATGTACTGCGGTTTCTACATTTTTTCCAATCTCTGCCATGAGGCTGCAAAGCTAAATTAATTTGCCCGAATGTGATAAACGCTGTATGTTGCAGCCCCTAACAAAAACACTATGAGCAATAAAACGCGTTCCATTTTAAAAGGCATTGCCGTGCTTTTGGTTTTATTGGCCGTGTTGATGGAATTGAAAATTGTGATCATCCCCGCTGTGGTGGTGTATAAGTTTTGGCTTGTGGTGATTGCCTTCGGGCTGGTGTTGGTTGGATCAAAATAATTTCTCCTTCATCCGCAGCACCGATCTTTCGTGTGAATATTTTTCCACGTCATCCAATCTTATCCACTTCACTTCATGCGATTCTTCGCTCACTTGAATCACATCATTAGGATTTGCTTCCAACAGAAACCTGACATCGTAATGAAAGTGTTCAGGAAAGCCCTTGCGTGCTGGGATAACGTGTATGTCAATATCAAACGGTGATTTGTAAACCAGTTTAAATTCTTTCAACCCGGTTTCTTCTTCGGCTTCTTTTAGGGCAACCCGTAAAATATCTTCATCGCCATCGGCATGGCCACCGGGCTGCACCCACTTGTTTAGCTTTGCATGGTGCACCAGCAGCACGTGTGTGCGAAGCGGATTCACGATCCACGCGGAACCAGTAATATGACCGGGCAGGTGGGTGCGTTCAAAACAAGCCTCTTCTGAAAGTAACGTTAGAAACCGATGGGAAAAATCTTTCTCTTCTTGAAATAAAGTCTGGTAGCCGTGAAGACTTTTTACCAGATCAAGGCGATCCATAAATTTTATTGGATAACAACGGTGGCCTTGTTGAATTTGCCTTCTTCTAACTTCCCGATCCGCTCACCGCCTCCTGCATTGTCCTTATCATCTTTGCGCACGATCACATAGTAAGAAACGGATTTTAGTTTTTTCAATTTCAATACTCCCTTGGTATCGGATACTCCCGTGAAGGCTATGTTTTTTTCTTTGGTGTAATCTTCTTCCGTTTCAAAAAGTATTACCTGTGCACCGGCTACCGTATTGCCCAATTCATCGCGCACGGTGATGGTAAGTGAAGTGTTTAATAATTGCAAGGGTGAATATCCGGTGAACGACATGAGAAGGATAAGGAGGGTGGTTTTCATTTTTTTAGGTGTTTAAATTTTAAAAGTTGACAATTGACAAACAAAACTGCTCTTTATCAATTAGGCGCAAAACAAATTGCACTAAGCATCGAAAAACACAGGGCACGAACTTTTTCCAAATCAATTTTTAATCATATTTGGTTTCAATTGTTGATTTGGCACTTTTTTGTCTTGACACAAAAAAGTACCCAAAAAAAGTCAAGACAAAAAGATGCTTCCCCCCACATCCCATCACACCCCCGCCTTTTTGTCGCGCCAGCCCACTTGAGTTTCAAGATAAATATTCTCTACGGGACTTAGTTTCTGCTGATAGGCTATTGTTTTTTAATTCGGTAACAATTTGTCATGCACCGTCAATTCTGATTTGATCCATAGTTAATCTGTTGGAACTTAATTATCTAATAAGTGAAACCCCGCCCCGTTTTTCCTGAATGCCTTTGTCGGGCCTGAAAGAGCTTACATATTTAAACACGTAGGCGTAGGTTCCTGCGGGTGCTGGCTGGTTTGCGTTGTTCTTATAGCCTCCGTTCCACTTAAAGCGCCTATCGGTTGACTCAAAAACTATCTCGCCCCATCGGTTGAAAATAAAAACCTGGAAGTTGTCGGTGATGAAGAAACTGAAAATGGAAAAATCTTTATTGGGAATCAGCGCGCTGGTTGGCCTGAACGCATTGGGTGCTACAATTTTTGGAATGCAATCATTGGTAACTTCCGTTTGATCGCGCGAAACGCAACCAAACGAGTTGGTGATGTCAACTTCATAAAGCCCTTCGCTATCGGCATTAAACACACGCAGCGTATAATTCAATGTGAGTTGATTCTTAAACCAATTGAATCCTGTGAACGGCCCCGGATCCAAATCCACACTGGCAGTGGCCGGGTCGGAATTGTCGGGGTCGTTGCAAATAATTACCCTGTCCAACAGTTCGCCAATGGGCAACGGCCCTTTTATGATTTGTATAGATGCTTGCGCAAGGCATGTACTTTTCCTTACATCCACCCGATAGGTGCCTACATCTGTTTGTGTGGTGGTGGCCAATGTTTGCCCTGGTATAACGGTACCGTTTCTAAACCAGGCAAATGTTATTGTACCTGTGGCATTGCTTGTTGCTGTTAGTGTAAATGGTTTGTTGTCTTCACAGGCAGGTGTGGCGGTTACGGCCGCGGTTATAGTGCCGATCACTTGAACTGGTTGATCCGTAGAGGAAGCTCTGCATCCTGTTAAAGTGTTAAAAACTTCAACATAATACCTTCCATTATCGGCTGAGGTCAAAGCAATCTGCTGACCTATTGCTACAGGAATTGGTGTAGTGATATTAAACCAACGATAGGTGTAATTTCCAGAAGGCTGTGCAGTTAAAATCACCTGATCAGAGCAGGCATCACTTTGTGTGAAAGTTGGCGAAAGCAAACCGTCATACGCCACTGTTATACTTTGTGTAAGTGGACAACCTGCTTGTGTCCTTACTACTTGATAGGTGCCACCTAAGTTGATCGAAATGGTTGCTGAGTTAGCAACCCCAATGATGCCACCAGCCGGTCCCGTCCATGCAAAAGTAGCTCCACCCAGTGCAGAAGCTGTTAAGGTTGCAGGGTTACTACACAAACTTGATGTGATCGTTAACGGTGGAATCACAGGAGCAACAACGAGTGATGGATTTAAAATAAATATACAAGCAGGTACACTGCTGTCCCTCACCTGAACTATATACGTTCCTGGAGCCAAGCTTGCGGTACTGCCGGCTTGTGTGATAATAGCACCAGTAGCCGTGTTTGTAAATGTATATTGAAAAGGTCCGCTACCTCCTGTTGTTGTTATTGTCACACTTGATGGATTACAATTTGTAGGTGTTGATGCGGTTGCAGTAAAAGCAGCATTTGAAAGCCCTACTGAATTGGAAAGCGTACATCCAGAAATCTGATCGGAAACAACCACCGAATAAGTGCCTGCCGCTTTTCCTCCGAGTGGCCCGATGGTGGACGGTGCAAGCTGATCAAAACCTTGTTGATTGAAACCCGGCCCTGAAATAAAATATGAGTAAGGTCCACCTACAGGCGCAGAAGCATTAAGTTGTAACGTGATGCTTCCGTTTGCATTGCCACATGCGGTGGGGTTAACCCGCGTGAACAGAAATGAAGGCGATACTTTGATAGTATAAATTTTTTGATCGGTGACAGCACAGGTAGTTACCGGGTCGGTCACGGTTACTTCATAGGTAAAAATTCCCGGAGTTGTAGTGGTCACCCCTTGTGTTTGAATGGTGCCTGCATTTACATTGTTTATTCTCCATTGATAGGTAGTGCCCGGATTTTGTGCATTCAAAACGGGTGTGGCGTTGTCTTCACAAATGGT
>JANOQB010000109.1:0-3472 GCA_031422215.1 Cytophagales bacterium
ATATGTTCCGTTTGTACTTCCGTATTTTTTGGAGTTACAACCGTACGTATCAGCACACACCACACGAGTCGCCATTGACGATGACCGTGCCGTTGATGCTACTGGCAGCCGCTTCTATTTTTTCTGGCTTCGTTCCTTTTCATGAGTTGGTTACTACTGATAGAAATCCATTGCACACAGAGTTTCATTGGGTGATTGCTGTGCCTTCGGTTTTGATTGCGCTGGTTGGTATCAGCTTGGCGGCACTGCTTTATTATAGAAAAAATTCCAAACCTGAAATGCTTGCCAACAAATTGAAAGGTACTTACTCTATAGTGTTCAGAAAATTCTATGTGGATGAAGTGTATTTGTTCATCACACGGAGTATAATTTTTCAATTTATCTCGCGCCCTGTCGCGTGGTTCGACCGGCATATAGTGGATGGCACGATGAATTTTATTGGAAACTCAACGGTATCGTTTTCATCGGCTATCAAGAGAATGCAATCGGGGCAGGTGCAATGGTACATCTGGTATTTTGCTTCGGGGACTTTGTTGTTGGTGGGGTTGATTTTGTATGTGAGTTGAGAAAAAAGATGTTGCACGCAAAGGCGGAAAGGCGCAAAGTAAAGAGAATGGCAAGGTTATAGGTTTGAAATATACAGGTATAACAGAACTTGATTATGAACCCATTATTGTTTTTACTTATTATTCCTCTCGCCACAATCATTGGTGTTGTCTTAATAAATGACGTTGCAAAAGTTCGATTGGTATCGGCCATTGGGATGAGTGCGCAACTTTTATTTTCATTCCTGTTGCTTTATCTTTTTTATCAGGTAAGGAATGCAGGCAACATGGATGATATGCTGTTTGTCTCTACTACTATGTGGTATGAGTCGTTCAACATACAACTCAAGTTTGGTGTGGATGGTATTTCTATTTCCATGATATTGCTTACTTCGATAGTCACTTTCGCGGGGGTGTTTGCTTCGTGGCAAGTTGAACATCTACCAAAAGAATTTTTTATTTCGCTTATCATTTTAGCGAGTGGTGTGTTCGGGTTTTTTATTTCGTTGGATTTGTTCACGATGTTTTTGTTTTACGAAGTAGCGGTCATCCCGATGTATTTGCTCATTGGTATTTGGGGCAGCGGGCCAAAAGAATATTCGGCCATGAAACTTACGTTGATGTTGATGGGGGGTTCGGCTTTGTTGCTGGTTGGGTTGCTCGGAATTTATTTCAACTCAGCACCTGATGGTAGACCTCTGACTTTTGATTTAACAGAAATCGCGAAAGTCAATATTCCTCTTTCAGCACAATTGTTTTTTTTCCCTTTCACCTTCATCGGCTTTGGTGTGCTTGGTGCGTTGTTCCCCTTTCACACTTGGTCACCTGATGGCCATGCTTCTGCACCAACTGCCGTGTCCATGTTGCATGCGGGCGTACTGATGAAACTCGGAGGCTACGGATGTTTTCGTGTGGCGATGTACTTGCTGCCCGAAGCAGCACATTCCATGGCGTGGATATTTATTATACTCACCACCATCAGCGTGGTTTACGGTGCGTTCGGTGCGATATGGCAAAAGGATTTGAAATACATCAATGCTTATTCATCCGTCAGTCATTGTGGGCTGGTGCTCTTTGCTTTGTTGATGATGAACGAGACGGCCACGACAGGGGCAATCCTTCAAATGATTTCGCATGGGCTGATGACGGCACTTTTCTTTGCGCTGATTGGAATGATTTACGGTCGCACGCACACGCGAATGATAAATGAGATGGGCGGCCTTATGAAAGTGGTTCCGTTTTTATCGGTGGTGTATGTGATTGCGGGTTTGGCTTCGTTGGGGTTGCCTGGCTTGAGTGGGTTTGTGGCCGAGATGACAATCTTTGTTGGGTCGTTTCAACATACGGATACATTCCATCGTGTGGCCACTATTGTTGCGTGTTCATCCATTGTGATTACAGCAGTTTACATTTTAAGAGTGGTCGGCACTTTATTGTTGGGGCCAATCACGAACAATCACTACAACGAATTGAAAGATGCACAATGGTTTGAGAAATTAAGTACGGTTACACTTGTCGCTGCCATTATGATAATTGGCATGACACCTTTTTGGCTATCGGATTTAATTCGTGAATCCTTGGACATGACGGTAAAACATTTAACTCGTTAGCGATATGACTTGGGAAACGATATGGATTATGCGATTGGAAATCTCGGTGACGTTGCTCATACTGTATCAACTCATTGCAGACTTGACGGAGAAAGAAAATAAGCGGGCAGTAATCAATACAACCATTATTCTTTTTGGACTCATAACCGTTTTAGGATTTTTCCCATCAACCAACGCCAACTTTTTTGGCAGCATGTACATCAGCGATACATTGAGGGCATTGTTAAAGAACATTCTCACTATTTCCACGCTGATTATTTTGTTGCAATCCACAGGCTGGTTGAACAAACAGGAAAACCATTCCAAGTCTGGGGCTTTCTATTTACTGATTTTCTCCACATTGCTCGGCATGTATTTTATGATTTCGGCAGGAGATTTTCTGATGCTCTACTTAGGATTGGAGTTGGCGACAATCCCATTGGCAATACTTGCAGCGTTTGATAAAGGGTTGAGGCGTTCGGCAGAAGCGGGCATAAAATTATTGATGTCCTCGGCAGTGTCATCGGCAGTGTTGCTCTTCGGGCTTTCGCTGATGTATGGAGCTTATGGCACACTTCATTTTTCGGAGATGGCCTTGCTCAACAATACAAGTTCGCTTTCCATACTTGCGCTCATATTTTTTATGGCAGGATTGGGGTTCAAACTTTCGTTGGTGCCCTTCCACTTGTGGACTGCCGATGTGTATGAAGGTTCGCCCCTGCCCGTTACTTCCTATTTCTCTGTCGTTTCAAAAGGGGCAGCATTGTTTTCGCTCATGTTGGTTTTATATCGGGTGTTTGGCAATCAACCAAAAGTTTGGACTGTAACGGCCTACTTCCTTTCCATCACCACCATGGTAATCGGAAATCTTTTCGCGCTGCGACAAAAAAACATGAAACGGTTTTTGGCCTTTTCTTCCATCACACAGGCAGGGTTTATGATGCTGGGCTTTGTGAACCATGAAGCACTTGGGATGAATACGATAGTTTACTTCATGCTTATTTATTCGCTGTCGAACCTCGCGGTGTTTGGTGTGCTGTCTATTGTAGCCAACAACACTGGCCAAGAAAGCATGGACGACTTCAATGGGTTTTACTCAACCAATCCGAGATTAAGTTTGATCATGATGCTGGCGTTGTTCTCGCTGGCTGGCATTCCTCCCGTGGCAGGTTTCTTTGGAAAGTTTTTTCTGTTCACCGCAGCCGCCTCGAAGGGGTTTTATATTTTGGTTTTCATTGCGGTGGTGAATGCCACGGTGTCGCTATATTATTATTTGCTTGTGGTGAAGGCGATGTTTATTAATAAAAATGAAATGCCGATTGCAGCATTAAGTACTTC
>JANOQB010000110.1:0-11272 GCA_031422215.1 Cytophagales bacterium
TGCAAAGACATCGTAAAATGTTTCAACACCACGGGCGCAGAAAACATGGCCAACCCAATTTACAATGGCAAAGGCATTGACATGTTTTATGCTGGCGACAGCGAAAAGGCCAAGAACGTGGCCGAGCAATTAGCAAAAGACCTCGGCTTCGAAAGCGTGTATGATTTTGGAGGCAGCGACAAATTCAATTTGCTCGAACAGTTTGCGATGAGTTGGATAAACCTCGCTATTATGCAAGGATACGGAAGGGGCTTTGCGTTTAAGGTGGTGAAGCGGTGATGGCAGATGATAATACAAACCGTGTTAAGCAAAGTTGGAGATTAAAATGAGGTGCATTTCAGTTGAGCGTTGCGCCAGAATTGTCCGAAGAGGTTTGGTTGACGAGGGCTTCAACGGTATCAATGAATTCAACCGAAGGTCCATACAGCCTTACTATTGTCTCCTCGTCAAAGTCGAACAAATCACCATAATCACCTCTTTGCCTTTTCTCAAAAAGTTCAGAAAAATGCTTGCCCAGTTCCTTTTTCATTTTTCCCGTAAGGATGAAATGTTGGCTGAACATTCGGATTGTACCCGAATGACTTGACGCTGAAATTCCGGATTTCATTAATAATGCTCCTACAGCGTAGAAACAAGCATAGTACATTCTGTTCCCAGCAGTATTCCAGAATTTATTTTCAATGTGCGTTTTTAATTCCTCAATAGTTTTACGGGCATTTTGAATCCTGTATTCTATATGCTCTTTGCGCTCAACATCAGTCATAACAATTTTCCCTCTCGCATTACATTTTCATAAAATGGGGTTACCGAATGCTTTTTATTCCATTCTTTTTCCGGATAGAAAATCGCACTAAAAACTTCACCAGCTTCCAATTCAACATCATAAAGCGGGTATCTGATTGTTTCCTCCTGCTCGTGCGTGATGCTGTCCCGATTCAAAAGTATTAGCAAATCCCAATCAGAATCTGGCCTGGCATCGCCACGGGCCCTTGAACCATATAAATATATTTTTGCAGAGGGTTCGTGCTGAAGCACAACTTTTTAATTCGGGATAGAACCTCGGCTTCACTTATCATAAAGTAAAGTTACAACGACCCGTTGGCATTTTCAATGTCCTTAAAATTGTAAGATACAATGGGATGAAACTTAAATTGACAGGTTCCTTCTTTTTTGTAACATCAGTTATCAGGAATTCACCATTGGCTTCACTTTCTCCCCAATCAACTCAATCGCTTGCAAAAGTTTTTCATGCGATAGCCCTGCATTGTCCATCTGAAAACTGAACCGAGAAATACCGCCCAAAGCTTTTGAATGCCGGATGATTTTTTCTGCCACTTCTTCAGGGCTTCCCACCGCGAAAGCACCAAGAGGGCCACGCTGCGCATCGAAGCCTGCACGGGTTACCGGTGGCCAACCGCGCTCTCTGCCAATGCGGGTAAATGTTTCGGCATAGCCGGGATAATATCCGGCAACGGCTTCTTCGGTGGTGTTGGCCACATAGCCGAGGGAATGCAAGCCTACCGATAATTTTTCTGGAGAGTGGCCTGCCTCTGCTCCTGCTTCGCGATACAAATCGATCAACGGACGGAAACGTTGAGTCTCTCCACCGATGATCGCCACCATTAGCGGAAGGCCGATCATGCCTGCGCGGATAAACGATTCGGGTGTGCCACCTACACCGAGCCAAATTGGAATAGGACTTTGCAACGGCCTAGGATAAATCGCCTGGTCCTTGAGCGCAGGCCGGAACTTCCCCGACCAACTCACTCTTTCGTTTTGCCGGATGGCCAACAAGAGATCGAGTTTCTCAGCAAAGAGTTCATCGTAATCATTCAGGCTCAAACCAAAAAGCGGAAAGGCTTCTATAAATGAACCGCGGCCCACCACCATCTCGGCCCGGCCTTGAGAAACCAAATCCAACGTGGCAAAATTTTGAAACACGCGTACCGGATCGGCAGCGCTCAGCACGGTAACAGCACTCGTCAACCGTATCCGTTTTGTTCGGGCTGCAGCAGCTGCAAGAATGATGGATGGGGCCGAGTCGAGAAACTCTTTCCGGTGGTGCTCGCCTATCCCGAAAACATCAAGCCCACATTGGTCGGCATGTTCAATCCGTGCCAATAAATCGGCAAGAACGTTGGCGCGATTGGCGGCCACCACTTTTCCGTTGATCTCCATCGCTGAGGCGAAGCTGTCAATTCCTATTTCCATAATTTGTTTTCAACTCTTGTGTAAATTTTTTTGGTACTAAACGTATTTCTGTGGTGTCTTTCCGGCAAGGGATAGAAGTGGTCCCGATAGCAATCGGGAGCCCGAAGAGGGTGGCTTGTGAGTGGCCGGACCTGCCTACCGGACAGGCAGGCTTGCAACGAATAGCCCCGCTTTGCGAGAACCCTCATTAAATCGGGGCCCGGTGGCGCCTCGCCGCACAATACTTTTCACAAAAATCCGCTTAGTACGAAAAATGTGGAGGTCATTTTCTTAAAATCAAAAATAAATCCAGGGCATGCTCCGCATCTTGTGTAAGTAGATAATCTTCGTGGGTTATGCTGCTTACCAATCCATCACCACCGGCTTCTAATTTGTTCCTGTTCAGGCGGTTCATAAACTCATACGGAATCCTAAGAAGCGAAGCAGGAAGTTTATGCTGAAGGTCAAAAATATCCCAGCGCATAAGTTTGTCCACTGATTTTTTGTTGCGTGCATAGTATTCCAGCACGTTCGTGTTTCCAGTTATCCCTTTCATGGCAACATCCACAAAAAAAACTTTTGCCAGATCAGTCAACTCCTGCGCGGTATATTCGCGTATATGCCAGGGGTTGCGCGACAATGAATAAGGCCTGTTGGGCGTTGTGATGAGTGCAACGCCTCCGGGTTTTAACACGCGGTGTATCTCCTTTAGAAAAAGTTGATCGTCCTCAATGTGTTCAATCACCTGAAAGCTTACCACCGAGTCAAAGCTGTTATTGGCAAAGGTTGAGAGAGGTGGAATGTTGCCGCTCAAAAATTTTCCTTGGGGATATTTTTTTTGAAGTCCGTTGATCACCGGGGCAATTTTATCGATGGCCGTATAGGTGGCAACTGCAGGCAACAATAACTCTATGCCCCTGCCTTCGCCACACCCCACTTCGAGTAAGTCTCCTTTCAAATAGGCAGGCGCGAGCACATAAGGCCGCAACAGCCGTTGATGAACCGGATTGTCGGAAGGGATAGAGCCCGAAGTGATTTCGGTGGTGTAAACAGATGTCATCAAAAAAAATTATCAGGCAAAAATAACCCAAATGGTTAGAATTATCGTTGTAATTTTATGACACAGAATTTTGTTATGAGATACATTTTCATATTTATCCTGCTTGCCATGCCGGGCAAGTCCCTTTTTGCGCAGGCTCTTACCGCCATCAATTTTCGTGAATTGTATAACCCCGAAAGTGAGGTTTCCATCACGCTTCAACCGGTGCGCACTTCGCAAAAAGTGGAAGTCTTTTATCACATCCAATCCAACCAAACGCTCCTCGATAAATATTCCATAACCTGGGAGAAAAGAGAATCTTATACCCAGCGCGAAGGCACACCACTGACAAACACCGACAGCATTTCTCTGGCCAACACAATAAAAGGGTTGTGGGTTTTTGATGTTCCTGCAAAGCCCTGGTTGCTGGTGGCAAAGGTTACCAACATCGAAACAAAAAAAAGCTGGGTGCATTTTAAAATGATAGAGAAAAATTTTCCTGTAAATGGATGGTTTGAACAGGACAACAACCGGTTAACGAAAAAATACTTGATTGCCGATCAGCCTTACCCGATCAAAAGCAACGGCAACATCTTGTTTGTTTCCTACTACAAGGAAGATTTTCCTGCCGCCTATCCACCCTTTGCAGAGAAAGAAAGCAACGTGGATCGTTTCCTGTTTCACGACTCTGCATTTCAGATCAGCACAGGCTCACCCGTCACTTTAAAGAAAACCGGTCTATATCTTTTCCAAAAGGACACTGCGGCAGCCGAAGGGGTTGCCATGCGCGTGGTGAACAAAAATTTTCCCAAGTTTTCAAAAATTGAAGACCTGATGAAACCCCTGATTTTTGTTTGCACGCAAGATGAATACACGGCCCTGCAAAACACAAAAGGTGACAAAGCCAAATTTGACAAAGTCATTCTGGATATAACACGCGACAAAGAGAAGGCCGCCAACTTTATGAAAAGTTATTTCAGGAGGGTGGAGTTGGCCAATCTCTATTTCAGTTCCTTTAAAGAAGGATGGAAAACCGACCGCGGCATGATCTATCTGATCTTCGGGCTGCCCGATGAAGTGAGCCTGAACGACAGCAACGAAACGTGGCACTACAATAACACCAGGGCGCGGTTCACGTTCGTGAAAAGCGGCAGCGTGTATGATCCGGAAAACTATGTGTTGCTACGGGACAAGCGCTTTATGGAACCGTGGTTTAGCACGGTTGACCTTTGGAGGAAGAGCAGGTTTTGAATTGCTCCTTGGTCACTCCCTGACTGAAAAGCTCCAGGCATTCTTAAGGGTAAAAATACGCTCATCCCCGCTCCATCCCATCTGCTTTCCACCACATCTTTCCTTACTTTTGCAAACCCATGGAAAAAACTGAAATGATATTTGGCACGCGTGCCGTAATGGAAGCTATCCGCGCCCACCGCGAAATCGAGAAAATATATGTGCAGGCCGGGCTCACCAACGATCTGATCAAAGAACTCATCACCCTCGCCAAAAAAAACCGCGTTCCATTTTCTTTTATACCCCAGCAAAAGCTCAACCACCTCTCGTCAAAAAACCATCAGGGGGTAATCTGCATGCTGTCGGCAGTGCAATATGCATCGCTCGAAAACATCATTGATAAACTTTACAGCGAAGGCAAAGAGCCGCTGCTACTTATTTTGGACCGCATTACGGACGTACGGAATTTTGGGGCCATTGCCCGCACGGCCGAGTGTGCCGGGGTGAACGCGATGGTGATCAGCGACAAAGGCAACGCACCCATAACGGGCGATGCCATGAAAACTTCGGCTGGCGCGCTCAGCCACCTGCCCGTGTGCCGCGTGGCGGACATGAAAAAAACATTTCAGTTTTTAAAGCAAAACGGAATTCAAATTGTATCGTGCACCGAGAAAGCCGAAAATGTACTGTATCAAATTGACCTGAACATACCGCTGGCCATTGTGCTTGGTTCCGAAGAAGATGGCATTTCCAAAGAATTGTTGAACGACTCGGATCACATAGCCAAAATACCCATTAGCGGTAACATTGGTTCGCTCAATGTGTCGGTGGCTGCGGGCGTGTGTGTGTATGAGGCTATCCGGCAGAAGAACTACAAGTAATCATTTCCGTTGGGGCGGTTCTTCAAGTCGTTTACCAACTTCCTGAAAAGCTCCTCCTTGTCCTTCTCACAAACAATAAACACATTGTCGAAGGCACCGATCAAATATCCATTCAAGCCTTGCGCCACAATCAACTTGTCCTTGGGGCCTTTGATCACCGAGTTTCTTGTTTCATAAACAAGGGCATCGGCATTCACCGAATTGTTGTTTTCATCTTTGGCCGAGTTGTCGTGCAGAGAACTCCACGATCCTAAATCGGACCACGCAAAAGAACTGAGCCACACATGCACGTTTTCGGCTTTCTCCATAATTCCATAATCGATGGAAATGCTTTTTGTTTGCACGTAAGCCCCTTGCAGGGCTG
Organism: Cytophagales bacterium; assembly: GCA_031422215.1. Classification (GTDB taxonomy): domain Bacteria; phylum Bacteroidota; class Bacteroidia; order Cytophagales; family Cyclobacteriaceae; genus ELB16-189. The sequence goes on from JANOQB010000110.1 coordinate 5,705, forward strand.
CCCGCTCTTGGCCGGTGCCAAACCCGTGCGCTGCCTCTTCAAAAACTTCGTTCATTTCGGGCAAATATTTTTTGAAGGCTTCCAAAATAGCTTTTACTCCCCACACAAAAATCCCTGCGTTCCAAACAAACTCACCGCTTTCAAGAAATTTTTTTGCCAGCGATAATTCAGGCTTTTCGGTAAAGGTTTTTACTTTCTTTAGTGCTGTCTTGCCATCAATGTATTGAATGTATCCATAACCCGTTTCTGGGCGGGTAGGTTTTATTCCGAGCGTGATCAGCTTGTCCTGGTTTTTGGCCAGATCAAAACCCGATCGTATGGTCTTTTGAAATTCTGCTTCGTCCAAAATCAAATGATCGGTCGGGCTCACTACGATCACCGCATCGGGATTTTCCTTATAAATTTTCAAACAGGCATATAGAATGCAAGGGGCTGTATTTTTTCTCATCGGCTCGGCCAAAATGTTAGTGGCTTCCAACGCGGGAATTTGTTCACGGGTGAGGGCCGCATGCTCCTCGTGGGTAACTACGAGTATGTTCTTGTTGGGGCACAGTGTGGTGAAACGATCGTAGGTGGATTGAAGCAGGGTTTTTCCTATACCAAGCACATCTAAAAATTGTTTCGGGCGGGAATTGCGGCTATACGGCCAAAAGCGCGTGCCCACACCACCGGCCATAAGCACTACGTAAAGGTTTTTATTCATCGGGTGAAAAAATGTTAATGCGCTTGAGGGGTTAATGTGTTGAAGTATATAAGGTGTTGATGGGTCTCAAAATCCAACATCAAAAATCTAAAATCATAAATCTTATACGATACCTTCTTTGAGCAGATCATGCAGGTGGATAAAGCCCGCTACTTTGTTTCCATCCTTCACCACCAATTGCGAAATGCTGTTCTCCTGCATCACTTGCAATGCCTTCACGGCAAACTCACTTTTGTCAATCGAGCGGGGGGTGCGTGTCATAATATCGATGGCCTTTATGGCTGCAATATTAGATTCTTTTTGCAACATCCTTCTAAGGTCTCCATCGGTAATGATCCCCAACAGATTTTTTTCCTCGTCCACCACGGCTGTTGCCCCCAACCGTTTTGAAGTGATTTCAAGGATTACATCGCGCAAGGAGGTATCCATCCGCACTAAGGGCAATTGGTTGTTTGGGAAAACGTCTTCCACTTTTAGGTAGAGTTGCTTGCCCAGTGAGCCACCGGGATGATAACGGGCAAAATCTTCCTTGGAAAAATCCCGCAGTTCCAGCAGGCATACGGCAAGTGCATCGCCCATAGCGAGGTGAACGGTGGTGCTGGTGGTTGGGGCTAAGTTATTGGGGCAGGCTTCCTCTTGGATAGTGGCATTCAAAACAAAATCGGCATGCTCGGCCAAGTATGAATTCGTATTGCTCACCAATGCCACCAATTTTGATCCCCTCCTTTTTAATAAGGGAACAAGCACTTTTATTTCGGGGGTATTTCCGCTTTTGGAAATGCAAATGACCAGATCATCACTTTGCACCATGCCCAGGTCGCCATGGATGGCATCGGCAGCATGCATAAACAAGGCTGGCGTGCCGGTGGAATTTAGTGTTGCCACTATTTTATTGGCTATGATGGCGCTCTTTCCAACCCCGGTGATCACCACCCTCCCTTTCGATTGGAGTATCTCTAGCACGCAGGCTTCGAAATCGTTGTCGATAAAATTGGTCAGGTTTTCTACAGCCCGCGATTCATTTATCAGAACATCTTTGGCGATTTGAATGATATTTTTCTGTATATTCAATGCTTCGTATATTAGTTAAGTGAACAAAGATAGCAATTCGGAATTTTATAGATCAGCAATATGATTGTGGCAGAAGAGAAAGATGAACTGAAGGCAAAACTCAAGGAAATATTTGGCTATGGACATTTCCGGGGAAACCAGGAAATTGTCATTAGAAATATACTGAACGGCAGGAACACATTTGTGATCATGCCCACAGGCGCAGGCAAATCGTTATGCTATCAACTGCCTGCCATGGTAAAAGATGGGCTCGCCATCGTAATATCCCCACTCATTGCCTTAATGAAAAACCAGGTGGATCAATTGAACGCCTATGGCATCAATGCGCGGTTTCTAAATTCTACCTTGAGCAAGGGGGAAATCACACGGCTAAAGAAAGAGTGCATAACGGGCGCGGTGAAACTTTTATACGTAGCTCCAGAGTCGCTCAACAAAGAAGAGAACATAGAATTCCTTCAAAAGGTAAATGTGTCTTTTGTTGCCATTGACGAGGCGCATTGCATATCGGAGTGGGGCCACGACTTCAGGCCCGAGTACAGAAAAATAAAAACCATGATTGCGCAGTTGGGCAGCATGAATGTGATTGCCCTCACAGCCACCGCCACGCCCAAAGTACAAATCGACATACAGAAAAACCTCCAGATGGAAGAGGCTGACGTATTTATCTCTTCCTTCAACCGCAAGAATTTATACTATGAGGTACGGCCAAAAAAGGAGACCAAAAAGCAGCTCATCAAATTTTTGAAAGAACATAAAGGCAAATCGGGCATCATCTATTGCCTGAGCCGCAAAAAAGTGGAAGAAATTGCGCAGTTGATAAATGTGAACGGATTCAAGGCCGCTCCTTATCATGCCGGGCTTGAGCCGGATGTGCGGATGAAAAACCAGGACGACTTTCTAAACGAAGAAGTGGACATCATTGTGGCAACCATTGCTTTTGGCATGGGCATCGACAAGCCAGACGTTCGGTTTGTTGTGCATTACGATGTGCCCAAATCGCTGGAAGGATATTATCAGGAAACGGGGCGTGGTGGGCGCGATGGCCTGGAAGGAGTTTGCCTCATGTTCTATAGCCACAACGATTTGAGCAAGCTGGAAAAATTCAATAAAGACAAACCGGTGCAAGAGCGTGAAAATGCACGCGTGCTTTTGCAGGAGATGGAATTCTATGCCGAGTCGCCCGTGTGCAGGCGCAAACAATTGTTGCATTATTTCGGAGAGGAGTACAAAGAAAAAAATTGTGGTTCGTGCGACAACTGTATGCATCCACGCGAGCGGTTTGATGGTACGCCATTCGTAAAAATGGCCATTGAAGCCGTGTTGCAAACCAAAGAACGCTTCACACTCAATCACTTGGTGAATGTGATCCGTGGAATTGAAGATGAGTATGTGAAAAGCTACGCCCATTTTGATTTGGCCATTTATGGAAAGGGCGATCTGGAAAGTGAAGACTTTTGGAAATCCGTTATACGCCAGACACTGATCTATCAATACCTTGAAAAAGATATCGACAACATTGGTGTTCTTAAGATTTCTAAAAAAGGCCAGGACTTCCTAAAAAAACCACATCCCATAGAACTTGCCCGCGACCACGATTTTACTTCCGATGTAGAAGACGAAGAGGGTTCCGAGCGCGTGATCATCAACTCCAAGTCGTATGACGAGAAGTTGTTCGACATGCTGAAGACCCTTCGCAAAAAAATGGCCAAGGAAAAGGATCTTCCTCCCTACGTTATTTTTCAGGATCCCTCGCTCGAAGAAATGGCGACCACCTATCCCACCACCAAAGAAGAACTGGCTTCGGTGAATGGCGTGGGCATGGGCAAAGTGAACAAGTTTGGAAAAGAGTTTATTGACTTGATCCAGACTTATGTGGACGAGCATGACATTGAGACAGCCAACGATGTGGTTGTTAAATCCTCAGTGAACAAATCGAAGATCAAGATATTTATTATCCAACAAATAGACCGTAAAGTTGACTTAGATGAAATTGCCGATTCAAAATCAATTTCATTTGAAGATCTGCTTACCGAGGTGGAAAACATTTGTTATTCGGGCACCAAGCTAAATCTTGACTATTATATAGATTCGGTTTTGGACAAGGACAAACAAGACCAGATTGTTGAATACTTTCTGGATTCAGAATCGGATAGCATTGAAGAAGCTGTGGATGCCTTGAAAGATGAGGACTCCGACTTTACCGAAGATAACCTGCGGCTCATGCGGGTAAAATTTCTAAGTGAATATGCCAATTAGTAATTGACAGTGGGCAATTAACAAATCAATTGTTCCATTGTCGATTGTACATTTTCCATTATCAATTATCCAAGTATATGAACATTTTAATCATCGGCAATGGCGGACGCGAGCATGCCTTTGCGTGGAAAATAAAACAAAGCCCGCGTTGCTCAAATTTATATGTCGCTCCGGGTAATGCCGGCACTTCGTTAGTGGCCGAAAATATTCCTATTGAAGTAGATGAATTTGAAAAACTCGGCAACTTCTGTGTCGATAATAAAATCCACTTGGTGGTTGTTGGGCCAGAAATTCCGCTTGTTAAAGGGATCCGTGATTACTTTGAAGCCAACACGCAACTCAAAAATATTTTGATGGTAGGGCCCGGCAAAGAAGGCGCACAATTGGAAGGCAGCAAAGACTTTTCAAAGCAGTTTATGCTGCGAAACAATATTCCTACTGCCAGGGCGAAGACTTTTTACCCCCATCAATTGGCCGAGGCCATTCCTTACCTCGAAACATGCAAACCCCCGTTGGTTTTAAAAGCCGATGGCTTGGCCGCAGGAAAAGGTGTTATCATCACCTCCGATTTGCAAGAAGCCAAAGAGACCATGCGCGAAATGTTGGAAGAGAAAAAATTTGGTGAGGCCAGTTCCAAAGTTTTAGTAGAAGAATTTTTGGATGGCATTGAGCTTTCTGTTTTTGTGCTCACCGATGGAGAAGATTATGTGATATTGCCGGAAGCCAAAGATTACAAACGCATTGGCGATGGCGACACCGGGCCGAACACGGGGGGGATGGGCGCGGTTTCACCGGTTGTGTTTGCCGATGGCGAGTTCATGAAAAAAGTAGAGGACAAGGTGATCAAGCCAACCGTGGCAGGCTTGAAGAAGGAAGGCATCGCTTACAAAGGTTTCATTTTTGTTGGCCTCATGAACGTGAACGGTGAGCCTTACGTGATCGAATACAATGCCCGCATGGGCGACCCCGAAACAGAAGTGGTGCTTCCGAGGATTGAAAGCGACCTGGTGGAACTGTTGCTGGCCGCAGCCACCGGTGAACTGAAGGGCAAAACAATTTCCATCCGAAAATATTTTGCTGTCACCGTGGTGCTCGCCTCGGGCGGATACCCCAACGCTTTTGAAAAAGGAAAAAACATAACGGGCCTTGCGGCAGATAAAAATGCCACGGTATTTCATGCAGGCACAAAACCGGAAGGAAAAAATATACTAACCCATGGTGGCCGGGTGATGACAGTGACCGGAACTGGCCCCACCCTTTCGGCTGCAATCCAGAAAGCGTACAGCCTTGCTGCACCCATTCAATGGGATGGCATCTACTTCCGCAAAGACATAGGTCAGGATTTATTGAAGCTCGAGCCAGCAAATTGAACCCTGCCGGCAGAAAGCAAAATCCCCAGTCTTGAATATTATTTTGAAACCCTAACCCGAAGCCACGCGACCTGCAATGGGTGTACGACAGGTTTGTGTTTGGGACTAAAGTCCCTTGAAATTTTGCTGTCAATTGCCACGGGCTTAAGCCCCTTGCCTATGCACTCA
>JANOQB010000111.1:0-1918 GCA_031422215.1 Cytophagales bacterium
AAGATCCGGCGGCTCTGCCGCTGTTGCAAGAAGGGTATTTGGGTACGGGAATCACAATACGTTTGCCCTGATTTGAAATGAACCCAAACGATGGGTTCATTTCAAAATAACATACCTGTAATTTTGAAATACACCCAAAACGATGGATTCACATTTTTGTTCCTTAAATTCGTGATATGGACAATGGAAACTTCGTTCCATCGCTCCTTAAAAATACAACCATGAAAACAAATAAAGACGTTCGGATTGCCGTACTGATTGATGCCGACAATATACCGTCCACCAATATTAAAGCCATGATGGAGGAGATTGCCAAGTATGGATCGCCCACTTTCAAGAGGATTTATGGGGACTGGACAAAACCCAACCTCAACAGTTGGAAAAATATATTGTTGGAAAATGCGATAACGCCCATTCAACAGTATGGCTACACCACAGGCAAAAATGCAACGGACTCGGCCATGATCATTGACGCGATGGACATTTTATACACCGAGAAAGTGGATGCCTTTTGTATAGTATCAAGCGACAGCGACTTTACCCGATTGGCGACACGATTGAGAGAATCCGGAATGACGGTGATTGGCCTTGGGGAAAAAAAGACACCCAATCCATTTATTGTGGCGTGCGATAAATTCATCTACATCGAAATATTGAACATACCCATAGATGAGCCCAAGATAACGGTGGATGTTAGCAAAGGCAAAAAGGAAATTAAACCACCACACCGCGAAACTCTTAAAAAGATCGACAAAGAAACAATTCAGTTGATTTCTGCAACCATCATTGATTTGGCTGACGATAGTGGCTGGGCGTTCCTCGGAGAAGTTGGAAATTTGATCTTAAAGAAACAGCCTGACTTTGACCCTAGGAATTTTGGTTTTGGAAAGTTGGCCCTGTTATTAAAGAGCATCCACAAATTTGAGGTGGACGAACGAGACACTGAGAAGAAAAGTATTAAACTCGTTTACGTGAGAGTGAAGGCTTAGTGGCTTAGGGACGAATTTGAATATCGAATGATGAATAATGAAATTTGAAGTTGCCCTACTTCAAAATTCGAACTTCGGTGTTCATCATTCGAACTTCAAATTTGATTATCCTATGATGAATGCCAAAAGTAGTTGTTGCGGGTCTCCCGACCCGCAACGTGGATGAACTTCAATATAGTTCACACTCGAAATCATAAGTTATTGAGGACTGGATAACACACGCTACAACTTCACCTTTGTATTGCCTCCCGCCTGGAGCGAAATGTCAACCGGTTTATTGGTCTTCCACGAACCGCCCGTGAAATCAGGGATGTCGATGGACTTTGACCGGCTGGCCACCGATTGCTCGCTCAATGGCGCGATGGAACTCCAGAGTGCTGCATCGTACGCATCCATATCCACAGGCAATCCATTGCGAAGGCAATCAATCGTGCGCCAGTCCATCAGAAAATCCATACCACCATGCCCACCCACTTGCTTGGCCAATTCCCCTATCCGCTTTATGATGGGTGGCTGGTATTGCTCCTCTACCTTCTTTAATTCTTCTTCCGTGATCCAACCCTTATCCCCAAATGCAATCCGTGCCGGGTCAGGATATTTTATCACCGAACCTTTGGTGCCACTGATTTTGAAAATGCGCGAGTAGATATTGGGTGACGACACATCGTGTTGCAGCATGATCGTTTTTCCTTTCACTGTTCTTATAGTGGTCACGTTCATATTGCCGCGATACGTTTTGCTGGCGTACTCTTTATAGAAATCATCTTTGGCCGCGAGTTCTTTGGCCAACACGCTCATGCTAAAATCGTTGGTTGATGTAGCTACCAAATAATCCATCCTGTCACCACGGTTAATATCAAGCACTTGCGCTACGGGCCCCAGGCCGTGGGTGGGATATAAATTTCCGTTCCTCATGTTTTCTTTCAGCC